>CADBYQ010000149.1 GCA_902798865.1 Pseudoselenomonas ruminantium
GCAGGTGCTGCCAGTGCTTCTTCCTCGGCCAGCTTTTCCTTGTAATAGGAATAGCCACCCGCATACATCCGCAGGTTGCCATCTGCTTCATAAGCAAAGACCTTGTTCGCCAGCCGGTCCACAAAAAAGCGGTCATGGGATACGAAGATGATTGCCCCGTTGAAATCATCAATAAAGCTTTCAAGCACCGCCATCGTTTCGATATCCAAATCGTTGGTCGGCTCGTCCAGCAGCAGGACATTGGGTTCCTCCATCAACACCCGCAAAAGATAAAGCCGCCGCTTCTCACCACCGGACAGCCGCCCAATCGGTGTCCACTGCAAATCACCAGGGAACAGGAAACGCTCCATGAGCTGCGAGGCCGAAATGCGCGTGCCATCGGCGAGTGTGATAAAGTGCGCGGCCTCTTTCACATACTCAATCGCCCGCAGGCGCTCGTCCATATCCACCGCCCGCTGGGCAAAGTAGCCAATTTTGACCGTCTGCCCAATGGTTACCGTACCCGAAGTCGGCGCAAGCTGTCCTGCGATGATATTCAGGAGCGTTGTCTTGCCTGTACCATTGGAGCCCAAAATGCCTACACGGTCGTTGCGCAGAACCGTATAGGTAAAATCCTTGACAATCGTGCGCCCATCCACTTCATAGTGCACATGGTCAAGCTCAATGACCGTGCGCCCCAGACGGCTGCCCGCCAAACCGATTTCCACCGTGCTGTTGTCGATATTTACACTTTGCGCTTTGACTTCCTCATAGCGCTGAATACGCGCCTTTTGCTTGGTGGAGCGGGCCTGTGCCCCACGGCGCAGCCACTTTAACTCGTTGCGCAGGAAATTCTGCCGCTTGGCCTCCGTCGACTGTTCCCGTTCCAGACGCGCCGCCTTCTGTTCCAGATACTCCGAATAGTTCCCCGTATAGGTATAAGCACTGCCCTTGTCCAGTTCCAGAATCTTCGTGGACGTATTATCAAGGAAATAGCGGTCATGGGTCACCATGAGAATGGCCCCCTTAAAGGCCCGCAGATATTCTTCGAGCCAGCCGATGGTCTCGCTGTCCAGATGGTTGGTCGGCTCGTCCAAAATCAAAAGGTCGCAGGGCTGAATGAGTGCGGTTGCCAGTGCCAGCCGCTTCTGCTCACCGCCGGAGAGCGTGCCGGCCTTGGCGGTATAATCACGGAGGCCTAACTTCGTCAACACGGTCTTGGCCGCACCTTCAAGCTGCCAGCCATCATGTTCATCAATCACCGCTGTATGGCGCATGATTTCCTGCTGGGCTTCTTTATCCTGGGGATTTTTCTCCACCGCCGCCATCGCCAGTTCATAGCCCCGCAAAGCCTGCATCAACGGCGACATGCCGCGGAACACTTCCATGAGCACCGTATTTTCCGGCTCAAAGACCTTGTCCTGCGCCAAATACTCAATCCGCAGGCCGCGCATGGTGGTGATTTCCCCGGCATCCACAGGAATGAGTCCTGCCACCGCCTTCAAAAAGGTACTCTTGCCCGTGCCGTTCACACCGACAATCCCAACCTTATCCCCTGCATCCATACTGAAATTCACGCCATCAAAGAGAACTTTCTCCCCATAGCTTTTGGTAAAATTTTCAATGGTTATAATCATATACGACTTCCTAACTATTCCTTACCCCAATAAATGGGCAAATTTTTTCTGCACCTGCCGCAGCCTTACTTCCAGACATACCGCACCGATAACAATGCCCGCAATCAGGCCTATCCAGTAGCCATACGGCCCCATATCGGTATACTTTGCCAGTCCCCAGCCCAGGGGCAGACCGATAATCCAAAACGAGAGCACCGCGAGCATAAAGGTCACATGAACATCCTTAAACCCTCTGAGCGCCCCTTGCAGCGGCGCATTGATGCTGTCGGCAAACTGCATAAAGACCGCATAAATCAAAAAGACGGACAGTATCGGCTGGACTTCGGCACTGCTGGTATAAAGCGCGGCGATTTCGTCGCGGAACTGGGTCAGAAACAACGCCAGTGTTCCCACGCTGAAAAAGGTCAGATAACGGCTGAGCTTGATGTACTGCCGGGCATCTGCCAGACGCTTAGCCCCCACTTCATAACCGACCAAGATGGTCAGTGTCATGCTCACCGCCAATGGCACCATATAGACAATGGTGGTAAAGTTCATGGCCGCCTGATGTGCCGCGACAATCGCCGTACCATAAGCCGTCATAAAGAGCCCCACCGCGCCGAAGATACTCTGCTCGCAGAACATCGTCGCGCCAATGGGAATCCCTACCCCCAGCTGTTTTTTCCATTCGGCCAGATGGATTCCCGGCAGATGACGGAACACATGATAGTCCTTAAAGGGATGCATCCAGCTGACCACGATGATATTTAAAATGAGATTGAGCGTCAGCGTAACAGCCGAGCCAATCCCCGCACCGATACCGCCAAATGCAGGCAGACCAAAGAGGCCATACATAAAGATATAGTTCAGCGTGATATTGGTCGGCACCGTACACATGGTCACGCACATCGTAAGCCGTGTATAGCCATGGGCATCAATGAAGTTGCGCAGTACCGAAGAAATAAAGATGGGAATAATCCCCAGTGACAGGAACATCAGATAGTGGCTCGTGATGTATTCCACCCGCGGTTCCAAATTCAGGAGCGGCAGAATATAGGGAACCGTAAGCCAGCCCAAGGACACAAAGCCCACACCTAACGCCAACGCCCAATAAAAGCCCTGCTTGACGATAAAGCCGATTTTATCCTGTTTACCGCCACCATAAAGTTGGGATATGGTCGGCGTAAGGCCGGAAATAATCCCCAGGAAGCTGCCAAAAAACGGCATAAAGAGGTTAACCCCCACGGCCACACCGGCCAAATCCTGCTGGCTGATATGTCCGGCCATTACCGTATTAAAAAACCCTGTTGCCATTAATGACAACTGGGTTATAAAGATGGGCAAAAGCACCACAAAGAATTGTCGTGCTTTTGCCTGGTAACCAAAGGTCTGTTTCATCAGTTTTCATCCTTCGCAAGGCAACAGTTCTTATACTTCTTGCCGCTGCCACAGGGACAAGGGTCATTGCGCCCAGCCTTCTGGCGGCGCACTTCGGCAAAGGGAATCACCTGTCCCATGCCACTCTTTGCGAAAAGTTCGCTCGGTGTATGGCCTTTGAGCGGCCAGAGATGGGTTTCGTTATTGTAGGCAATAAGCAGAGGAACAACGGCCTTCATCTTGGCTTCGTCCTCCATCATCCCAAGCTGTTCCAGATATTCAGCCGCTTCCGTCATCGTGCCGCCATTTTGCAGCAGGATAAAGATTTCACCGACGATATCGGCAGCCTTGAGCACATCACAGCCATGTTCCTTCATAAAGAACTGCGCCAGTTCCTTGTATTCATTGGTATCGTCAATATGGTTGTCGGCACCGGCTTCAAAGAGCTGTTTGTAGCCAAATTCGGCAAAGTCCAGATTGCTGTGCTTACGCTGTTCGTCTTCGAGCGCATTTTCATCAATCAGCGTATAATACTTCACGCCCTGCGGCAGTGCCACAATGGTATTTGTCCAGCAGGAAGCATTGAGCATGACGCCAACAAAATCCTTGAAGGAGAGGTTTTCCCGCTGGTCCGCTTCGAGCTGTCCTGCCACTTTGGTATAAAGGGTTTCATAATCCATATAACCGCAGTAGAACAGATAACCGGCCGTCAGGCGGGTGATTTCCGTATTCATGGTTGCCAGCGCCTCAAAGTTCGGCGAATCCAGCTTCTTGAATTCATCACGGATTTCCTTCGGCATATACCAGACGAGCTTATCGCCATCCTTGCCACAGGACAGCAGCCCCAAGCCACGCAGATAATCCAAACGTACGTCATCATCCCGCAGCTTATCGCTCTTGCCTTTTTCCAAAATGAAATGCTGGAAGCACTCATATTCTTCGAGCAGAATTGACGGCAACCAGATGCGGGCAAATTTCAAGATTTCCGGTACGAGCGTCTCCGCCAGTTCCGCCTTCTTTAAGGAGCTTACGCCGCTGATGTTGAGATTATAGCGGATGTCGTCGAGCTCCGCCTTGGTCATGGCATTCAGCATTTCCTGCAGCGTGTTCTTCTCCGGCAGCTTATGGCGATAGAGGGCTTTCTTGCGCTCCTCCATATCTGCTTCCATCATCTGTGCAAGGGTTTCTGCCTGAGTCAATTCGTTTTTCTGGTCTTCCATTGGTAATTCTAAAATCCTTTCTATCCGTACATCTTAGGGGTAATCTGTTCATCAGCCAAAGTAGTCGGCAATGCCATCGGCAATGCCCTGGGCGGCTTTCCGTATGCCTTCTTCGCTGTCCATGAGTTTTTCTTCCGCCTCATTGGAGATAAAGGCAACTTCCACGAGGGTAGCAGGCATATCGGTATGCTTTACTACATAGAAATTGCAGCTCTGGGTACCACGGCTTTGCGTACCGATTTGGTCGATAATGCCGGCGCGGATTTTGTCGGCTAGCTGACGGGAACGCTTATCGCCCAGTGAGTAGTAATAACCGGTAGTACCACGGGCGGCACTGCTGGTGAAGGAATCCATATGAATGGATACGAAAATATCCGCCTTCTTCTCATTTGCCACATCGCAGCGCGCCTGCAGTTCTTCGATATCCGTTGCCTTGGCGCGTTTCTTGGAAACCTCGATATCGGCATTGCGGGTCATATAGACTTCCGCACCTTCCTTAACGAGCAGGCGCTTGAGTTCATTGGCGATACGCAAAGTAACGCTCTTTTCCATAACGCCCGTGGGCCCGATGGCACCGGAATCACTGCCGCCATGACCGGGGTCAAGGACAATCTTACGGCCTTTCAGCCCCGTAATGCCGGACAGTTCACCATCCACATCCCCATCGTCTATCGGTTCCTGTTCTTCCTGCTTTGGCGGTTGTTCCACCGGCTTTTCCGCAGGCTTTTCTACAGGTTTTGGTTTAACGGTTTCCGTCTGGGGCTTGGCTGGCGGTGTATCGGTCTTGGACATATCAATTTTAGCACCAGATGAATCCGTGAGATTACCAAAGTCCATGACAATACGACCGGGTATGGTGCCGCCATTTAGTGCAAAGACATTGTAATTGTTTTTGCCCACCTTGGTTTCCACCACAACCCGGACGGTCTGCGGGTCAAATTGGGCAATTTTTACACCAGCCACAAAGCGGTTTTCGATGCTGATGTGTTTGTCCACCTTGGGTGAAAGCCAAGCATTTTCGATATCCACCACCACTCTGTCCGGGCCGGACAGCACCATTTTTTTATAGTGAACAGCTTTTGTGGCATCAATGACAATGCGGGTTTTATCCCCGTCAAAACTGTCGCGGATACCGGTAATTTCCGCCATGCCATTTACGCGCTCACTAAAATCCCCTTCCTCGGCCGAAGCGGCAGACAGGGGCATAAGCAGACATAAAGTTGTCAACAGCAGCAAATGTATATAGAAGAAAATACGTTTCATAGAATCCCTCCATCAACAGGACACATATACTCTATTATATGGCTTTACTCCCTTAAAAAGCAAGGGTTGGAGCGGATTTTAATGAAGATTCGATACAAAAGAGATGGTGAGGTTTCCCACGCTCTGCTGCGCCTCAGGACTAAAAATAATTTTTGCTTTTAATTACGCATCTGTAAAGGTCAAAACTCGCTTTGCTCAAACTGATATGCTCCCTCTATGAGAGACAGTAAAAAATAAAACTGTCATTATAGGGGGAGTT
>CADBYQ010000150.1 GCA_902798865.1 Pseudoselenomonas ruminantium
GACCTGCAGCAGCAGGAGGACGGCCATTGGCAGGCGGTCCATATCGCCAATATAACGGAAGCCTTCTATCCGGTGGTCAAGGGAATCGAAGACTACTGGACGATGCAGGGCTGGCAATAAACGAATAAGGAAAGAAGAGGCTTATCGCGGAAAACGTTTTGCGATAAGCCTCTTTTGGTGTGGCAATCAAGGAGGATTTACTGCTTTCTTGTCGAAATATCTAGGACGAGAGAAAAGAAAGAGTAAAGGTAAGGAGATTTTCCATAATCATTGGGATGAATCATAGGAGGGGTTGCCATGTCTTTGAAAGGACGTTTTGTTATCATGGTCGTCGGTACGGCGGTGCTGACAACATTGCTGGTCAGTGCACTGTTTATCACGAATCTGATCAGTGAGACGGATCGGCAGGTAGAGACGTACCGCCGGACGCTGACCCAGGATGTGGAGCGTGAGCTCAAGATCGAGACGGAGTCAGCCATCACGATCATCAAGCAGATCTACGACCGCCAGCAGAAGGGCGAGCTGACGGAGGAGCAGGCGAAGAAGCAGGCGGCAGATCTTGTCCGCGACATGCGCTACGATGATGGTGCGGGCTATTTCTGGATCGACACTTATGAGGGGGTCAACGTCGTTCTGCTCGGCCGCGATACCGAGGGCAAGTCGCGCATCAATCTGACTGATCCGGAAGGGCGTCATTTCATCAAGGAAATGATTGAAAATGGCCGCAAGGAAGGCGGCGGCTATACGGATTTGATGTTCGCTAAGCCTAATGAGACAACGCCGCTGCCCAAGCGTAATTATACCGCAACCTTTGCGCCCTATAAGTGGGTACTGGGAACTGGTGTCTGGATTGATTACATTGACAGCCGGATTGCCGAAGAACAGGCGGCTGCTGACGAAGCGTTTAAGTCTACCTTGATTAATACGATTATCATCAATATTGTGCTGCTCACTATTTTCTCGGCATTGGGCATGTGGGCCGCAAATTCCTTGGTCGGGCCGCTGCAGATTGTAACCGCTCGTTTGGGGGTTATGGCGACGGGCGATTTTCGGGAGGACAACTCCCTGGAGGAAGTCTTCCATCGTACCGATGAAATCGGTGAGATGAGCCGTGCTTTGCATAAGGTGCAGACGGAAGTCAGCAGCATGATGAAGCAGATTATCGAGGCGAGCCAGCAGGTGGCATCTTCCTGCCAGCAGCTGACCGACAGCTCGGAACAATCCGCAGAAGTCAGCGGCACGGTGGCTAATTCCATCGTCAATGTGGCCGGTTCCTGCAGTGAGCAGTTCACCGAAGTGGAAAACGCCAGCAGCAATATTGAAAGCCTGTCGCAGAGCATGGAACGGTTTAAGAAGACCATTGAACATGCCGGCCAGGTAGTATCGGAAGCCAAAGGGCAGGCCGACAGCGGCGAAAAAGAGGTCACTGGTGCGGTGAAGCAGATGGAACTCATCGAGCAGTCCGTAAGCCAGTCGGCTCAGGTTATTGAAGAATTGGGCAAGGAATCCGATAAAATCGGCACGATTGTGGATGCGATTTCCCAAATTGCTGAGCAGACGAACCTCTTGGCGCTGAATGCGGCGATTGAAGCAGCACGGGCCGGTGAACATGGCCGTGGCTTTGCCGTAGTAGCCGATGAAGTCCGTAAGCTGGCGGAGCAGTCCAGTTCTTCGGCAGGGGAAATTTCCAGTTTGATTGGTTCCATTCAGGAAAAAGCCCGCAATGCCGTATCCGTTATGCAGGATGGCGTATCGCAGGTACAAAATGGTGTAGGTGCCGTCAATGGTGCCGGTAACAGCTTTAAGGATATTGCCGGTATGGTTGAGCAGGTTGTGGATGAAACCACAGAAATGGAACGTACGGTGGCAAGTCTGGCGAAAAATACCAGCACCATTGCCGATGCGATTAATAAGATTAGCGAGATGAGCCGCAACGTCGCCTCCGAAGCAGAATCGGTATCGGCTGCCACTGAGGAACAGACGGCTACCATGAATGAGATTGCCGGTGCCAGCCGCCGTCTGACGGAAATGGCCGAAAGCATGGAATCCTCTGTGGAGCGGTTCAAGATTTAACTGTCTTGACAGGAAAAAAAGGCAATGCTAACATAAATAGCAAGTTAATTGTGATGGTTTCGGCGGAAACATTCTGCCGAAGCCATCTTCGTGTATCAGGTAGTGAAGGAGAATTCTATGCAGGACTTGATTGGTCAGGGTATAAAGGACATTACGCAGGATATATTAGCCGATTACGATAAAGCGCGTCATATAGACAAGCTGGACGTATTCAATCAGCCGGATACCAAGGTTATTTATGAATTGATTGGGGAGCTTACGCGGGTTGCCTATCCCGGTTACGTTAAAGACCCACATTATCGGATTTACGATATTCGCAATAATTTGTCCATGGTGATTGAAGATATCGCTTTCCGTCTGAATAAGCAGATTGCCATTGCGCTGCGCTATGGCATGAAGCTCGATGAGGAAACGTTGGATGCGACCAAGGCTGAATCACAGCGCATTACCTTGGCGTTCTTGCGGCAGATTCCCAAGATTCGGGAGTTTTTGGCGACGGATGTGGAAGCACTCTTTGATGGTGACCCCGCAGCTGAAAGTGCAGATGAAATCATCTTTGCGTATCCGGGGCTCTATGCGGTGACGGTGTTCCGCTTTGCACATGAGCTCTATAAGCTCAATGTGCCGGTGATTCCCCGCATTATGACGGAACTGGCGCACAGCAAGACGGGCATTGACATCAATCCGGGCGCGACCATCGGCAAGTATTTTATGATTGACCATGGCACGGGCATCGTTATTGGGGAAACCACGGAAATCGGCGAACATGTGAAAATCTATCAAGGCGTGACCTTGGGGGCACTGTCCACTTCCGGTGGGCGGAAATTGTTCAATAAAAAACGTCATCCGACCATTGAGGACAATGTGACCATTTATTCCGGGGCGTCTATCTTAGGCGGTGACACGGTGATTGGCAAGGGCTCACTGATTGGCGGCAATGTATTTTTGACGCATTCGGTGCCACCGGAAACCCGTGTCAGTGTGAAGAATCAAGAATTGCGCTACAATATGGGCAGCTGCGATTTATAAGGTGTTTTACCTTCATTCCTATATTTCTGTCAATTCACACTTGCGCTTTGAAATAGGCGTGTTATAATGGATAGGTATGTATTTTCCCCATAGACTCATTGTATCCCCATCAATGAGTTTTTTCGTTTTTTACTTTACTGCAAAGCAAGGAGTTTTGAAATGTCGAGAATTAAAGACGCTTTTGATGCCGTAGCTGCGGCCATCATCGCTCAGAAGGATTATTTGTCGAATATTGATGCTAAAGCCGGTGACGGCGATCATGGTTTTAATATGGCCCGCGGCTTTAGGGCCGCGCAGGAAATCGTCGATGAAATGGAAGACACGAGCCAGCCGGGCCCGGTGCTTAAGAAAATCGGCAAGGCCCTGATTCAGAATGTGGGCGGCGCTGCCGGTCCGCTCTATGGTGCAGCTTTTGTCAAAGCCGGTGAAGCCTGTGATGAAGAAATCCGCATGAATATCAAGAGCTTTGAAAAGCTTTTGGGGGCTGCTGTTGAAGCGATTCAGACCAGAGGCCGCGCAGAGCGGGGCGATAAGACCATTTTGGATGCGCTGATTCCCATTTACGAATGTTTCCTGCCGGAGAATGTGGAAGGCAAGAATCTCTATGATGTATTGCAGGAAGCATCCAAAGCAGCTGGTGATGGTGTGAACTACACCAAGGAAATCCCGGCGAAAAAAGGCCGTTCCAGTCTAGTGGGCGAACGCAGCATCGGTGTGGAAGACCCCGGTGCCGTCAGCACGATGCTGATGTACCGCGCCCTGTATCAGTTTTTAAAGCGCTAAGCTTTAGATAGTTAGTTTTTAGGAGGAAGTTTCATTGAGTCAGAAGGTTCGTACCCGTTTCGCACCAAGCCCCACGGGTTATATGCATATTGGCAATCTGCGCACGGCGCTCTATGGTTATCTCTATGCCAAGGCGCAGAAGGGTGATTTTATCCTGCGTATTGAAGATACCGACCGTACCCGTTATGTAGCCGATGCGGTGGATTTCATCAACCGCACGCTCGAAATGGCGCATATCGTGCCGGATGAAGGCCCCGATATCGGCGGTGACTGCGGTCCTTATGTGCAGAGTGAGCGCATGGACATTTATAAGAAATACGCAGAGGAACTGGTGAAGACCGGTCATGCTTATTACTGCTTCTGCGACCCGGATGAAGACCATTCTGCCGGTGAGTTCGGCGGCTATGACCGCACCTGCCGCGATTTGGATGCCGCAGTAATCGAGCAGCATCTGCAAAATGGCGACCCGTATGTTATCCGTCAGAAGATGCCGCTCGATGGTTCGACTACGTTCTTTGATGTGCTGCATGGCAACATCACGATTCCGAACTCCGAACTTGAGGACCAGGTGCTCTTAAAGCGCGACGGGATGCCGACCTATAACTTCGCGAACGTAATTGACGACCATCTCATGGGCATCAGTCATATCATGCGTGGTGCTGAGTTCATCACGTCCACGCCGAAGTACATTCTGCTCTATGAAGCTTATGGCTGGGAAGTACCGACGTTCATTCACTTGGCTCCGGTAATGGGCAAGAATGAGGACGGCTCGGTATCCAAGCTCTCCAAGCGTCATGGGGCAACGAGCTTTGACGATTTGGTGAAACTGGGCTATCTGCCGGAAGCCATCACGAACTATGTGGCGCTTTTAGGCTGGAACCCCAAGACTACCAATCAGGAAATCTTCTCCATGGAAGAACTCATTGCGCACTTTGAACTGGATGGTCTGTCCAAGTCCCCGGCTGTGTTCGACTATGACAAGCTGGGCTGGATTAACGGCGAATACTTCAAGGCCATGAGCGATGAAGAATTTGCCAAGCGTGCCCGTGAATTCGTCGGCGATTTGCCGGATTATCTCGAAAAGAACTGGCAGATGGTAGCCGCGCTCTTGAAGACCCGCGTACAGCGTTTCAGCGATGTGAAAGAGGAAATCGACTTCTTGATTACGTTGCCGGAATTTGACGCTGACCTCTATAACAACAAGCGCAACAAGGTCAATCCGGAAAAGGCAGCAGAGCTTATGCCGAAACTGGTGGAACTCTTGGAAGGCGTAAGCGAAGCTGACTGGAACAACGACAGCCTTTATGCCAAGCTCGAAGAATACATCGCTGCCCAGGAACTCAAGAAGGGCCTCGTGATGTGGGTACTGCGTATCGGTGTAGCTGGCAAGTCCGTAACTCCGGGCGGTGCTACGGAAATCCTGTCCATTTTGGGCAAGGAAAATTCTTTGGCCCGTCTGCAAAAAAGCCTTGCCAACCTTACGGCGTAGTGCTATAATAATCTGAGTCAGCAACAGTAGAGTTGCTTTTGGCGCCTTCGTCAAGCGGTTAAGACACCGGCCTCTCACGCCGGGTTCACGGGTTCGAATCCCGTAGGTGTCACCATATGAATATACAGGAGCTATGAATTTTCATAGCTCCTTTTTGGTGTAAATTGCAGTTTGTCGGTTAGTTCTTGCTGAAAGATTTTTGTTACAGCTCAGTTTGGGCGGAGGTGGTAATACTTTTCGCCGTTGCACGAAATGACCC
>CADBYQ010000151.1 GCA_902798865.1 Pseudoselenomonas ruminantium
AGGTAGATACATTCTACCCGTCAAGCCAGACCTGTTCAAAATGCGGATACCAGAACAAGGAAACTAAGAATCTTGGTATCAGGGATTGGACTTGCCCTGCATGTGGTTCACATCATGACCGAGATGCCAATGCAGCAATAAATATACTGCGAAAGGCAATAGAACAAAAACAAGTTGCTTAACATAAATTAGTACCGTGGGACACACGGGAATTTACGCTTGCGACGGCTCGTAGAGCCTAGTCCCCTTGTGGGAGGGAGAACGTGTAAGTCGAACTGGTTACGGCTAGGCCGCAGTGTTCAGCGAACCAAGAATCCCCTGCCTTTAGGCATGGGGAGTGTCAAGTAATCATTGCCAAAAATAGCTATCTTTTATATAATTTTAATGTAGCTTTGAATGAGAGAAAGGATGCAGATAGAATGGCAGCAGACAAAGATAAAGTCGGACGCATTACCGAAGATGACAGCAAAAAAGCAGCTCTGGCTAATGCGCTGAAAAAGATTGAAAAAGATTTTGGCAAGGGCTCGATTATGCGTTTGGGCGATGCCCGTGCGCAGATGAATGTGGAGGTTATCCCCACAGGCATCCTGCCGATTGATATTGCCTTGGGGACGGGCGGCATTCCGCGCGGCCGTATCATTGAGATTTATGGCCCGGAATCTTCCGGTAAGACGACCGTAACCCTGCATATGATTGCCGAAGCACAGAAAAACGGCGGCATTGCAGCCTTCATTGATGCGGAACATGCCTTAGACCCTGTATATGCGCAGAAACTGGGCGTAGATATTGACGAACTGCTGATTTCCCAGCCGGATACTGGTGAGCAGGCACTCGATATCGTGGATGCCCTGGTGCGCAGCGGCGCCATTGATATTATCGTCGTGGACTCCGTTGCCGCACTGGTGCCGAAAGCGGAAATCGACGGCGAAATGGGCGACAGCCATGTTGGCCTGCATGCCCGTCTGATGAGCCAGGCCATGCGTAAGCTGACCGGTGTTATCAACAAGTCCCAGACGGTGGCAATCTTCATCAACCAGATTCGTGAAAAAGTCGGTGTGACGTATGGCAATCCGGAAGTTACTACTGGTGGCCGTGCACTGAAATTCTATTCCTCCGTACGCATGGAAGTGCGCAAGGGCGAAAAGATTACGCAGGGCGCAGATGTAGTCGGTAACCGCACGAAGGTCAAGAGTGTCAAGAACAAGATTGCACCACCGTTCAAGACGGCCGAATTTGATATCGTGTATGGCGAAGGCGTATCCCGTCTGGGTACGCTTATCGACATGGGCGTGGAACTGGATATCGTGGACAAGAGCGGTGCCTGGTACTCTTATGAAGGCAATCGCTTGGGACAGGGCAAGGAAAAAGCCAAGGTTGCTCTGGAAGAAAATCCCGCTATGGTGGAAGAAATCGAGCGCAAAGTGCGCGAAAAGCTGGTAAACGATGCTGATGCGCTGGAAAAGGCTGCACCCACAGAGGCCAGCGATGATATCGACGAGGATTAATCCATGTGGGGGAATCCAAACTATGGGCAGGCTAAGCGCAAGCCGGTAAAGCCTGCCCTGGTAACTGCCGTGGATATGCTGGCCCGCCAGGAGTACAGTGAAAACCGCCTGTTTGAAAAACTCATAGCCAAGGGCTATGAGGAGGATGAAGCCTCGGCGGCCATTGCCCGCCTGCAGGAAAAACATTATCTAAATGATGCGGAATCCTGCCCGCGGCGGTTTAACTACCTCTATACGGATAGCAGCTACTCCGTGCGGCAGATTTGCGAAAAGCTCAAGCAGAAGGGCTATCCCTCATCATTGGTGAGGTCCTGTATTCCCGATGACCGGGAAGCTGTGAATGAGCGTGAATATGAAAAAGCCCTCCGGGTGCTGGAGAGCAAGTACAAACGAAGTCAGGATAAGCAGAAGTTATTGGCGGCGCTCTTTCGGCGGGGCTATCAGAGTTCGGCCATCTATCGGGCGGTCAATGAATTTTTAGCCGATGAGGAAGAAGAATAAATAAAAGTGAGGCCCTTGTACGATGATGTACAAGGGCCTCACTTTTATTGCTATATATGCAGGGAATTAGTTTTCGCCTTTTTCAGCCTTGGAAAGTTTTGCGCAAGCAGCAGCAATACGGTCGATAAAATCATATTCCATGGAAGTAGCTTCAAAAGCTTCAGCAAATTCACGGCTGCCCAATTTCTGGTCAAGAATCTTTTCGCAATCACGCATGGTTGTTTTCACCTCCGAAAAATTAATGGTACATCTTAGTACCTGCTAACAGAAATATATTATAGCAGGTACTAAAAAAATTGCAAGAGATTTTGATAAAAATTTTTATAGAAAAAATCAATGTGTTATAAAAAATACTAATAACAAAAAAGCGCCCTTACGGACGCTTTTTCTGTGATTAAGCCAAATACATGCTTTCGCTGATGGTGTTGGCAAGTTCTTCTTCGTTCATATCCTTGGTATCTTTCGGGGCTGCTTCATAGGCATCCATGCGTTTCTTGATGAACTGGGTGTCGATGTTGCCCGTGCGGAAGTAGGTATCCTTGAGGATTTTCTTGTGCAGGGAAACGGTGGTCTTTACGCCGTCAATGCGGAATTCCTTGAGGGCACGTTCCATGATTTTGATGGCGTCGCCACGGGTGCGGCCATGAACGATGATTTTGGCAATCATGGAATCGTAGTACGGCTCGATGGACAGACCTGCCGTTACGCCGGAATCGAAGCGGACGCGGGGGCCGCTGGGCTCATGCAGGAAGGTAATCTGTCCCGGGCAGGGCATAAAGTTGTTGTCCGGGTCCTCGGCGTTGATACGGCACTCAATAGCATGACCAGCAAAGTTCACATCTTCCTGGGTGATTTCCAGGGCTTCACCAGCGGCAATGCGAATCTGGGTGCGTACGAGGTCAATGCCCGTAACGGCTTCCGTGATGCCATGCTCAACCTGAATACGCGGGTTGATTTCCATGAAGTAGAATTCGTTGTTGGACAGGTCAAGCAGAAATTCTACCGTACCGATATTGGAATAATGTACGCTCTTGGCAGCTTTTACGGCAAGTCTGCCTACGCGGTTGCGCATATCCTGCGTGAGGGCGATGGACGGCGATTCTTCCAGAAGCTTCTGGTTGCGGCGCTGCAGGGAGCATTCACGCTCGACCAAGTGGAGCACTTCACCGTAGTTATCGGCCACAATCTGTACTTCGATATGGCGGGAACGTTCAATATAATGTTCGAAATAATACTTGGTCTTGGTGATGTCCACCAGCAGGTTCAAGATGTTCTTGAGGTCGTTTTCGTCATGAGCAACGCACATACCCTTGCCGCCGCCACCGGAAACCGGCTTCAGGATAACGGGATAGCCAACTTCGGCCGCAACCTTGATGGCTTCTTCATTGCTGGTCAGCGGGTCACTGCCCTTGGCCATCGGAATGCCGGAGGGCGCGATGGAAGCGCGGGCGATATCCTTGTCACCGACAAGGCGGATGGTTTCCGGCATGGGGCCAATCCAGGTGATGCCGGCTTCCGTTACCTGCTCAGCAAAATCCGCATCCTCGGAGAGGAAACCATAGCCGGGATGAATGGCATCGGCATGGGTTTCGCGGGCAGCCTTTAAGATGGCGTCTTTATTCAGATAGCTTTCCAGGGCGTCTTCGGGGCCGACATTGACAGCCATATCCGCAAGGCGTACATGCAGGGCATTGGCATCGGCATCGGAATAAACCGCTACGGTTTCGATGTCGAGTTCCTGGCAGGCACGGATAATGCGTACGGCGATTTCGCCACGGTTAGCAATTAAGATACGCTTGAACATAGGATTACCTCCTAAACTTTACAATCAATTTATATTATTGTTGATTATTGTATATAGTTGTACATCAACAGGTATTAAGACCTATTACCAAAACAACTATGGTTTGAATTGTAGCACAATTTTTGGCAAGGGTCAATAATAAAGTGAGGGTATCGGAATTATGCTTAAAAAGAATAATGAATGATGTATACAAGGAATTTTCATATTTTTGTTGTATATTGTGCTATTATCCAAAACGCCGTAAAACCCCTAACTTTAGTTATGGGGATATAAGGCGTGTCCACCGAATTTACGTAAGTAATTGAAGGTGGACAATTACTTTTGTGTTGTATTAGCTTTCTTAAAGTTGTATAATACAAATATGGGAGAAATAAAATATCATTCAAGCCACAATATCGTATATTCATGTAAGTACCATATCGTGTTCTGTCCCAAGTACCGCAGAAAAGTGTTGGTCAATGGCGTTGACACCAGACTAAAGGAGCTGGTCAAGTCAATCTGTGAAGAAATCCAAGTCGATGTAATCGAAATGGAAATCATGCCAGACCATGTGCATCTTCTACTGGAGGTTCACCCGCAGTTCGGTATTCACAAAGCCGTAAAGACTATCAAGGGCAAGACCTCTCGTATCTTGAGGCAGGAATTTCCATGGCTGACAACTAAACTGCCTAGCCTATGGACAAACAGCTATTTTTGCTCCACTGTCGGTGGTGCTCCGCTTAACATCGTGAAGCAGTATATCGAGAGCCAAAAAACATCGCAAAGGAAGTGAGAAAATGGACAAGTACACAATGGGCTTCAAATTCAGAATATATCCGAACCATGCCCAGCAAGAACTAATTAACCGTACTCTGGGCTGTTGCCGATTTGTGTTCAATCATTTTCTCGCCATCCGTAGAGATGAATGGACTGCAAACCATAAGTCTGTAACCTACAATCAGACCAGTGCCATGCTGACGGACTTGAAAAGGTATGAAGAGTATAGCTGGCTGAAAGAGGTAGACAGCATGGCATTACAGGAGTCTTTGAAGAATCTCGACACAGCATACCAGAATTTCTTCAAACACCAAGCAAAATACCCACGCTTCAAATCCAAGCATAACCATAGCCAGTCCTACCGCACCAGGAATCAGAGCAAAGGCGTCCGTATCGTAGGGAATCGAATTAAACTGCCAAAAATCGGAGCTGTGAAAATCAAGCAGAGCCGTGAATTTGACGGGCGAATCCTCAATGCTACGGTCAGCCGTAATGCTTCTGGCAAATATTTTGTGTCTTTGTGTGTAGAATTGGACAGGGGAAGTTTGCTCAAGACCAATGACGGCGGAGAAATAGGCATTGACGTAGGTTTAAAGGAGTTCTATTCAGACAGCAATGGAAATACTGTTGCCAATCCCAGAATCCTGCGGCGTTTGACTAGAAAGCTTGTGCGAGAACAAAGACGGCTTTCGCGAAAAATGCCAAGGTCTGTGAATAGGGATAAGGCTAGAATCCGTGTTGCCAGAGTTCATGAACGTATAGCTAATATCCGCAAGGATTTTCTACACAAAACATCTGCGGCATTGGTTAGACAGAACAAGACTATAGCCATAGAACACCTGCAAATTAAGAACATGATGAGAAACCACAAGTTAGCTCGTGCTATATCAGACGTAAGCTGGTCTGAGTTCTTCCGTCAGCTTGAATACAAGGCAGAATTGCATGGCTCTGAAATCTTGAAGGTAGATACATTCTACCCGTCAAGCCAGACCTGTTCAAAATGCGGATACCAGAACAAGGAAACTAAGAATCTTGGTATCAGGGATTGGACTTGCCCTG
>CADBYQ010000152.1 GCA_902798865.1 Pseudoselenomonas ruminantium
TCGCCGGAAAAATGTCATCCCTGCGGGATTCACCAATGCCCGCGGGCAGGGGGCGAAAATCTGGCCTGCATGAAAAATATTCCTGTGGCAGCGGTTATGCATTTTGCAGAAGAGCTGTTGGCCAAATTCCAAGGTCAGCCTGCCTATAAACTGCCGTCTCACAAGGACGATTATCAATGCCGCGTTATTGACCTGTCCAAAGGAGAATTTTAACAGATGGATAAACAGATAATGCATGATTTTATTGCCGGCTCGGCATCGAAATGCCATGTGCTCGTGGTTGGTGATGTAATGCTGGACAAGTATTACTATGGGGAAGTAACCCGTATTTCCCCCGAAGCTCCTGTGCCGGTTACCCGTGTGACCAGCCAGAAGGAGACTTTGGGCGGGGCGGCCAATGTGGCGCATAACCTTGCCCGTTTGGAATGTCAGATTGGCCTGGCTGGCTATGTAGGTGAGGATTATCACTGTCAGAGCCTTACGGACAAGCTGACGGCCCGTGGCATTGATTTTAAGGGACTTATTACCACCGATAGACCAACAACCACGAAATTGCGGGTGATTGGCGGTCATCAGCAAATGATTCGTCTGGACTTTGAAGAGGCCGAGGAAATGACCGGGCCTTATGCTGACCGCCTGCAGAACTTTGTGGCGGCACGCCTGAATGAAGGCGTAGACGTAGTGATTATCTCCGATTATGGCAAAGGCGCCTGCACCGAGGAAACCTGTCAGCAGATTATCAAGGCAGCAAATGCCCATGGCATTCCGGTACTGGTTGACCCGAAAGGCACGGCCTGGGGCAAATACCGCGGCGCAGATTACATCACGCCGAACTTCAAGGAACTGAGTGCCGTCCTGCCGGAAAAAATCAAAAATCAGGACGAGACTATCGAAAAAGCCGCCCGTTATGTGATGGGCAAGTTTGGTATCAAACAGGTACTGGCTACCCGTTCGGAATTTGGCATGTCGCTGGTTACGAAAGACAGCGCCTATCATATTCCGACCAAGGCACAGGAAGTTTTCGATGTGTCCGGTGCCGGTGATACGGTAATCGGTGTATTCGCTTTGGGCCTGGCCGGTGGCCTTGCCCCAGAAGTGAGCGCCTATATGGCCAATATGGCCGCCAGCGTAGTTGTGGCAAAACTGGGCACCTACGCAGTAAGCAAAGAAGAACTTTTAGAAGTATTAAGATAAAAAAGGGAGGATTATTCATGATTATTGTTACCGGTGGTGCCGGCTTTATCGGCAGCAACCTCGTAAAGGAACTTAACCGCCGCGGCCGCACGGACATTCTGGTGGTGGATGACTTGAAAGACGGTCAGAACTACAAGAACCTGCGGGGCTTGAAATTTATCGATTATCAGCATAAGGACGATTTCCTGCAGAGCATTGAAAACGGCGACTTTGATGGTACGGACATTGATGCCGTGTTCCATGAAGGTGCCTGCTCCGATACCATGGAATATGATGTTAACTTCATGATGCGGGTAAACTACGAATACTCCAAGTCTGTACTGCACTTCTGCCTGCAGCATCGCATCCCGTTCCTTTATGCGTCTTCGGCATCCACCTATGGCAGTGGCAAAAACGGCTTCCGGGAAGGGGATGAGTGTGAAGATGCGCTGAATCCCTATGCGTTCTCCAAGCTGGCCTTTGACCGTTATGTACGTCAGGTGATGCCTGAAGCCCACAGCCAGATTGTCGGTCTTAAATACTTTAACGTCTACGGCCCACAGGAACATCACAAGGGCAAGATGGCATCCATTTTCTACCAGTTGTACAACCAGATTAACGAGACAGGCAAGGCGCGCCTGTTCCAGGGCTGGGGCGAGATTGCCGGTACCCCGGTCAAAGATGGTGAGCAGCGCCGTGACTTTGTCTATGTCAAAGACGTGGTGAATGTGAACCTCTGGTTCTGGAAAAACAAGGGCAAGAGTGGTATCTACAACTGTGGTACTGGCCATGCGCATACTTACAATGAAGTAGCCGAAGCCGTAATTGAAGCCTTGGGCAAGGGCGAAATCGCCTATCGTGAATTCCCCGAAGTGCTCAAGGGCAAATACCAGAACTTCACCGAAGCCGATACCACGAATCTTATGGCAGCTGGCTACAACGAAGGTTTCCATGAAATGAAGGACGCCGTAAAAGAGTATGTAGACTTCCTCAACAAAGGTGGTTACTTTGACTACAACGAATAAAAAGCCTTCCCCTATGGGAAAGGTGGGCGCACAGCGCTCGGATGAGGTTAACAAGGCTGTCTTTTTCGACCGTGATGGTACACTTAATGTAGACATCGCCTACCTTCACCGTTCCGAAGACTTCATCTGGATAGAAGGGGCAAAAGAAGCCATTAAATACGTCAACGACAAAGGCTATCTCGCAATCCTTGTCACCAACCAGAGCGGTGTGGCAAGAGGGTACTATCCCGAAGAAGATGTAAAAGCAGTCTACGATTGGATGAATATGGAGTTGGCTGAAATTGGAGCGCATTTGGATGCGCTCTTTTACTGCCCGCATCATCCGAAAGGTAAAATCCCTGCCTATACCAAGATATGTTCTTGTCGCAAGCCGGATACGGGCATGGTGGATGAAGCCTGCCTGCGGTTTAATATCGATCGTTCCAAGTCCTATCTTGTGGGAGACAGCGGCCGGGATTTGGAATGTGCGCAAAAAGCAGGTGTGCAGGGAATAAAATATGTTTCGGGCAGTTTGTTGTCCTGTATAAAGGATTTTATTTAACGCATGTCGAATCATCCCATAAACAAACTATTCAGAAAAGGGAGGTGATTCGTCGTGACGCTATTATTCTTTGCGGTTCTCCCTATCCTCTGGCTGATTGTAGCCCTCTCCGGTTTGAAGATGGCGGCTTGGAAAGCCTGTCCTGTGGCACTATTGCTGTCGCTTTTTGCCAGTGTGATGTATTTCGGTATGCCCGCTGATTATATGGCCAGCGCGTTTTTAGAAGGAACGGCTTTGGCCTGCTGGCCAATACTGTTGATTATCACGGCTACGATTTACACCTATCATCTGTCGGTTCATACAGGCGGCATGGAGATCATCAAGGCCATGCTGACTTCTGTCAGCAGTGACTATCGGGTGCTGATTCTCCTGATTGCCTTTGGCTTTGGCGGCTTTTTGGAGGGCATGGCTGGATTTGGTACCGCCGTAGCTATACCTGCCAGTATGCTCGCGGGAATGGGCATAAATCCCGTCAGTGCTGTGGCTGTGTGTCTGGTGGCAAACTTCGTGCCCTCGGCATATGGTTCTATCGGTATTCCGCTGGTTACACTCTCGGGAATTATGGGCACAGATTCTGCCCAGCTAGCCACTTACGTAGCTTTGCAAATCAGTATTTTAGGGCTGTTTTGCCCATTTTTGATGGTGGCCATTGCGGGCGGTGGTTGGCAGTCCGTTAAGGATATGATACCCGTGTGCTTGGCAGCAGGGCTTAGCTATGTGCTGGCGCAGCTGGGGGTATCCTATTTTCTTGGGCCTGAGCTAGCTGGTGTCGCTGGTGCATTATGTACAATGGGGGCGATTATCGGTACAGTGAAGTACTTCCCACCGCAGAATAGGGCCTATGTGTTGCAGCGGGATAGTGCACCGGCGGTGACAAAGCATCAAGCATTTATGGCCTGGTTGCCCTTTATCCTGATTTTTGTTCTCCTTCTATTGACCAGTAAATTGGTGCCAACGATTTACGATTCGATTTCCCAGATTCGTACATCCATACTTATCTACAAGGGCGAAGGTGGTGCGCCTTATACCTTCCACTGGATTGCTACGCCTGGTATGGTGATTTTCTTTGCCACCTTTGTCAGCGGTTTTATTCAGAAAGCGCCTGTGGGGGATATGTTGACGGTACTGCGCAAAACCCTTGTCAGCCTGAAGCCGACCTTTATCACCATTATCTCCATCATCGCTACGGCAAAAGTCATGGGCTATAGCGGCATGACCACCACCATTGCAGACCATACCGTAGCGGCTACGGGACTTATGTATCCGGCTATTGCCGCATTTATCGGGTCGGTGGGCGGCTTTATTACTGGCTCGGCAACGAGTACTTGTATTCTTTTGGGCAAACTCCAGATGGATGCGGCTGTTGCCATCGGCGCGCCGCTGAATTCCCAAATTTGGATTGCCGCTGCTAACGCCACTGGCGCTTGTGCGGGCAAACTCATAGCCCCTCAGAGCATCGCTATCGGCGTAGCTGCTATCGGCGTGGCAGGCAAGGGAAGCGAAAGCCACTTGCTGGCTCTGACTATGAAAGTATACCTGCCCTTTATTATCATGCTGGGGCTGTTGGTGTATTTTGGTGGTAGCTGGCTATAAGGAAATATAATGGCAAATCCGCACGGAAAGTGCGGATTTTTTTTTGTTTATGTAGTATAATTAGAAGTTAGTAGGTTTTATAGGGATAGATGGAGAGCAGGTCGAGATGCCAAAATTAGCAGTAATAATACTGACAAAAAATGAAGAAGCCAATATAACAGCTGCCATGGAAAGTGCTGCGTTTGCTGATGAGATTGTGGTCATTGACTCTGGAAGTACGGATAGGACACAGGAACTGGCAGAAAAACATGGAGCGAAGGTTGTTATCCACCCCATGAGTGATGAAGGCTTTGCGGGACAGCGTAACTTTGCCTTGACACAGACGGAGGCGGAGTGGGTTTTTTATCTTGATGCTGATGAACGAGTTATTCCGGAGATTGTTCCAAAGCTCAAAGCGATTATTAAAAGCGGTGAAAAGAAAGCGTACTGTGTGGAACGGAAAAATGTTGTCTTTGGTCAGCAAATGAATTATGGTGTTCATAGACCAGATTATTCGTGCAGGCTTTATCCACGTACAAGTATATCTTGGCAGGGGCGAGTACATGAAGTAGTAAAAACGGATTTACCGTACGAAAAAATCGACAATGGCCTATTACACTATACGTATAACTCCTGGGTAAAGTATTTCGATAAATTTAATCAGTATACATCTATGGCTGCACGCGAGATGGTAAATAAGGGGAAACAAATTTCATCAAAGGCCATACTTGGACATGCTTTTTGTGCATTTTTTAAGTCATATATATTGAAACAAGGGGTTCGTGATGGCTTTTTAGGGTTTGTAATGTCCTTTATGGCGATGGTCTATACTCTGGTCAAATATATGAAACTAAAGAATATTTATCGGATAAAAAAACACGAAGGGAATGAATATGAAAGTGCCGAATGAAATCAATGTTGTATTCGCAAGCGATGACCGTTCCTTCGTTGGCATGGAAGGCGGCGTCCACGGCGATGATCTCACCGCCCACCACACATACGGTGTCTTCCGCATCCACATGCATTTTTCGGAGGATAATGTGGCGGATCTCGCTGCCTACCTGGTTTCCTCCGCTGCGGACCGTGAGATCGCCTAGTCCGTTCTTATAGGTGCTCATGGCGTTGGGGTTGACCACCAGCATGCCGGCAGAGGCGTTGATGCCGCGGTCGATCAT
>CADBYQ010000153.1 GCA_902798865.1 Pseudoselenomonas ruminantium
GTCAAGGTCGGCGATACCATTGCGGCCCATACCGGCGAAAAAATCGTCGTGGATGGCCGGGTACTCAGCGGTGATGCCGCAGTCAATCAGGCCTCCATTACTGGTGAATCCAACCCGGCCATGAAGCATACGGATTCGCCTGTCTATGCCGGCAGTGTGGTTGAGGCCGGTGAACTGGTCATCAAGGTGGAAAAGGTCGGTAAGGACACGTCGCTTGCTCATATCGTCCATCTGGTGGAGGAAGCCCAGAACCGCAAGGCGCCCGTGCAGAACTTTGCCGACAAGATGGCCAATTTCCTCGTGCCGGTTTCCTTTATCGGCGCAGGTATCGTCTATGGCGCTACCCGTGATTGGCAGCGCGTGTTGAACCTCCTGTTTATCGACTTTTCCTGTGGCCTCAAATTGTCCACGGCTACGGCGATGTCGGCGGCCATCGGTGCAGCGGCCAAGCGCGGTATTCTCGTCAAGGGCGGCAACTATATCGAAGCACTGGCCGAAACCGATACGGTCGTACTCGATAAGACCGGCACGCTCACGGTGGGCATTCCGCAGATTGCCTTTGTTAAAACCACCAAGGGCGTAGAGGAGAAGGAAATGATTCTCCTGGCATCGTCTGCCGAGCAGCATTCCGTTCATCCGCTGGCGGTAGCCATTCAGAAATACGTGGAGGCGCAGGAATGGACGTCTCCCCAGCATACCTCCTCCAAGACCGTTGTGGCCCGTGGTATGCAGGCCAAGGTGCCTGACTTTGAAGGATATAAAGGCGGCCTGATTCGTGTTGGCAGCCTGAAATTCCTGCGGGAAAATGGCATCGAAGATACGGAAGGACTGGCTGATGGTCTGGCTTTCAAGAATCTGCTCTATGTAGCTCGCGATAAGGAACTCATCGGTGTCATCGGCATCGAAGACCCCATCCGTCCCAAGATGAAAAAGACGCTCAATCAGATGCGCCGTTATGGTGTGGATGAAATCGTCATGCTTACGGGTGACAGCAAGGCGGTAGCCGCTGAAGTGGCCCATAACATGGATATCGACTCCTATCATGCGGAAATCCTGCCGGAGGATAAGAGCCATTATGTCAACAAGCTCAAACAGCGTGGTACGGTCATGATGGTCGGTGACGGCATCAATGATGCGCCGGCACTGGCCTTCTCCGATGTGGGTGTGTCCTTAGGCGGGCGGCAGACGGATATTGCCGCTGAATCCTCGGCTGTGACCATTCACTCCGAAGACCCGGAACGCCTGATTGAAACTCTGCAGTTAGGCCGCCGCACTATGGATTTGGTGCATCAGAACTTCATGGCTACCATTCTGGTCAATTCCTCGGCCATGCTCTTGGGCGCTCTGGGCAAAATCAGCCCGCTCTGGGCGGCCGTGATTCACAATACCGCAACATTGGCTGTCGTGCTTAACAGCTGCCGGATATTAAACAGCAGCAAGCAAGGTTTCTTTGCCCGCAATCGCCGGGCAGCATAACGCTGGAAAAGAGGGGTTAATATGCAGTGTGATTTGAAGAATCTACCTTTAGGTCTGCCACTTACCGTGGCATCTGTGGGAACCATTGCGACCTTGTGGGCGGGGAAAAATCTCCATGCCGGCTTCGGCATTGCCTGGGCGGCGCTGACCTTTTTCCACGGCTGGCAGCATCATAAGAAGATGAAAGCCGATGCCTGCAGGCTCTTTGGCTGTACGTCCAAGGCTGAGAAAAAAGCTGCTGAGCCATTGCAGGAACTGGTGGACAGCTTTCAGGTAGATGCCTATGTGCCCGGCCGGGTGCGCCTGCGCAGCAGTCTTCTGGCGGCTAATCCGCAGTGGCAGCAGCCCTTGGAAGAATACATCAAGTCCTTTGCGGGTGTAAAGGATGCCTGCATAAATATACTGACCGGTTCCCTGCTGATTACCTATGATGGGGCAAAGCTGAAACCGAAAATTGCCGCACTGGAACAGCAACTGGCAGAGCAGGCGGCAAAACGAATTTAACTGCATATTAGGAAGACAAATGAAAGGCCTGTTGACCGTAAAAAACAATTGCGGTTAACAGGTTTTTGCATTTGAAAAAGAAAAATCGTAAAAATATTTTATAGAAAAAATTGAAAAATTATACTATAATAAGTATAAGGATAAGTGTCTACTTTTGCTTTTTATTGAGTAAATGGCTGATAAAAAATTATGGTTATAGATGGGAGAACTAAGATGAAACGGTATGATTCTTTTTCACTTTGCTTATGTTTGCTCATGGGGATGATGGCATCCGGGCAGGGAAGTGCGGCAGCAGCACCTGAGCCTACAGATATCGCCGGTATGCAGATGGAACGTGACCGCAGGGATATGGAGCGGGAGCAGGTGAGAGAACAGATTGCGGAGGATGAGGCTGCCAGAAAGAACGCGGTGGAGCAGGGAAAATCTTCATCAACAGAAGTGGCGGACACAGAACTTCGCTTTGAACTGAAACGTGTGGAGTGGAATCCCTCGGAAATTCTCACGCAGGAGGAAATTCAGGGCATTACAGATGGCTATATCGGACGGCCGATTACCGCCAAAGACCTGGTGGAAATGACGGATAAAATCACGGAACTTTACCGGCAGAAAGGCTATATGACCTGTGGTGCAGTACTGAATCGGAGGATTCATGATGGTGTGGCGGCAATCCGGCTGATTGAAGGCCGGACAGAAAGGCTTTCTGTAAGCGGCAACAATTACACCAAGGAAGGATATATTACGGGCCGATTGGGGTTGAAAACGGGCGAGATTGCCAATATTGACAAGCTGAACAGGAATTTGCGTTGGTTCCATGGCACAAATGACCTGCAGCTGCGGGTAGTGATTAAGCCCGGCAGCAAAGAAGGGACAACGGATTATGAAATCATTGCCTTTGAGCCGCAGAATCAGATGGTGACGCTCTATGCAGATAATGACGGATATGAAACCAGTGGCCGTTGGCGCGAGGGCGTGTTCTATACTGTGCGGAGCTTGTCGGGGCAGCGGGATGCTCTGCGGGGAAGTTTTATTCGCAGTCAGGGCACCAAGGCCTGGGCGTTTGGCTATAGTTTTCCGATTTCACGCCAGGGCATGCGGCTGGATTTGAACTATTCGGGCAATCGGACAAAGGTAACCAGCGGGGAATTGAAACCGTTGGGGGTTCAGGGAAAGGCAGAGTCCTATTCCCTGACCTTGCGGGTTCCCTTTCAAATCACAAAGCTTTCACGCCACGAGGCAGGACTGCAATACGTCTATCAGACGGCTAAGACGGATGTCGGGCATGGCGTTGGTGCGGTGGAGCCCTGGGTGGATGACAGGGTTCGCCGGGTGATTCCTTATGTATCCTTTACGCACTACGGGAATTCCAGCGTATTTTATCACAAACATTCCTTTGTCTTTGCTGAGCGCAGTGCCCTGGGTGGCAAGTCAAGCTCAGCCAGAATTTACCGGCTTAGTACATTTGGTCAGAAACGCTATAATGGCGGACAGTTCTGGCAGACAAGGTTGGAAGGTCAATGGTGCGAGGAAAATTATCTGGCATCCTCCGATCGTTTTTTTATCGGCGGTGTGAACAGTGTTCGCGGGTATGAGGAAGGCTTTATTGGCGGTATCAAGGGGCTGACCGCTAATTTGGAGTATCATATTCCTTTGGACAAGAACAAACACGTTACCATCTTTCCCTTTTTTGACTGGGGAACAATAGAGGGCGAAGTCGGTATGGAGCATAAGACGTTGATGAGTACAGGTTTGGGGATTGAGGCAAGATACAAGCATTTATATAGCACATTGTCCGTAGGCTTCCCCTTAAAGAGGGACTTTTACGAAAGACGTATAGACAGCACAAGAGTAGATTTTTCCTTGTCAGCCACTTTTTAATTAAAGTGCGACAGGGTTTCAATCGATAATGTAAGTAGAAGACCGGACAAAAGGATTTGTTTTAGGTATCTACAGATTTTAACCTAACCGAATGAGCCAATATGCTAAAGATATTTTTGTTCGCATTGGCTCATCATACAACATTACGTTGGAGGAATGGAATCACGACCAAGACCATGTGCATATCATGTTCCGTGCTCATCCTAATACAGAGCTGTCGAAATTCATCAATGCTTATAAAAGTGCCAGCTCTAGGCTAATCAAAAAAGATTTTCCAGAGGTTAGGCGCAAGCTGTGGAAAGAAATGTTTTGGTCGAGAAGTTATTGCCTGTTGACAACAGGCGGTGCTCCTATTGAGACAATTAGGAAATACATAGAAAATCAAGGCAGGTGATTATAGTGAATAAGGCATACCGATACAGACTCTACCCAACAACTGAACAAAAAATTATGTTTGCTAAGACTTTCGGCTGTGCCAGATTCATCTATAACAAGATGCTTGGTGACCGCCTTGACTACTACAAAGAGACAGGCAAGAAGCTGAACAACACTCCCGCACAATACAAATCTGAATTTCCTTGGCTAAAGGAAGTAGACAGCTTGGCTCTTGCAAATGCTCAGCTAAACCTGAATAAGGCTTACAACAACTTTTGGAATAATCGCAGGCACTTTGGAAAACCACGCTTCAAGTCTAAGAAAACGGGGCATTGTTCGTACTCTACGAACAATCAGAAAGGCTCTGTCCGATTAGATGGCAATAAGGTAAAACTGCCGAAAGTTGGTTGGGTAAAATTATGCCTGCATCGCCCGCTGATGGAAAATAGCACTATTAAGACTGTAACCATAAGCAGGACACCAACAGGAAAATACTACATCAGTATTCTTGTAGAGTATGAAAACCAAATACTCCCCATAATACCGAAGAACTTTCTTGGGCTGGACTTTGCTATGCACGGTTTGTATGTTGCTTCCGATGAGGATGATGCGGACTATCCAAATTTCTTGAGGAAAGCCGAGAAAAGATTAGCCAAGGCACAAAGAAAACTTTCTAAGCGGCAAAAGGAAAGTCATAACCGAGACAAACAAAGGTTGCATGTAGCTAAGCTTCATGAAAAAATTGCCAACCAACGCCACGACTTCCTTCACAAAAAAGCCCGCTACTTGGTAGACCGCTATGACGCCATAGGCATAGAAGATATTAGTGTCAAAGCTATGGCGAAACATAAGAAAGGCGGAAAATTCAGCTTTGGTAAATCCGTAGCCGACAATGGCTGGAACATGTTCACAAATATACTGGAGTACAAGCTTGCATGGCAGGGCAAACAACTTATAAAGATAGACAAGTGGTATCCAAGCAGTCAATTATGCCATATTTGCGGCTACCAAAATGACGAAACTAAAAACTTGTCTGTGAGAGAATGGGATTGTCCCGCTTGTGGCAGTCACCATAACCGCGATAAAAACGCTGCAATAAATATTCGAGAAGAAGCTAGACGAATATCTGCCTAACTAATCTCGTAAAATACCGTGGGTCGCACGGGAATCTACGCCTGTGGAGAGAGTGTAAGTCGCTGCAACTCTTCGGAGGAAGCAGGAAGCTCCCGCCTCTATAGGCGGGGGTACGTTCACTAGATTTATGACGGTTGGGGAAAGTTTTTGCCGGCATTATTGCAAGGACGAATGAAAGAAAGTGGGTGCGTACTATGTCGTACAAACATAACGAATTCAAAGTGGGACAGGATGGGGACCTTTCCACTACATTAGGAATGGACTGGACGCCGCGGCGGGGAAGGAAGAGAACCTTTGCCCAAAAACGGCAGCAGAATAAGATGCTGAAATCATTGGCTTTGGCGGTAGGCCTTATGGCTTACCCCTATGCCATTGGTGAGGCGGAAATAGTCGGCAAAGAGGGTGTTCCTGGCCCGACGATTACTAAGAATGGGAATGTTTACGAGATTAATCCTGAAAAAGTGAATGGTGATATTGCTTACAGCCGATTTAAAGAGTTTAATTTGGAGCAAGGGCAAATTGCCAATCTGTTGTTTGGTAATTCTTCAACTTTGGCCAATTTGGTGCAGAATAAAATCAACATAGATGGTATTGTCAATGGCATTAAGGGGAGCCAGATTAACGGGGGCCAAATTGATGGTCATCTGATTTTCCTCAGCCCTGAGGGAATTGCCGTAGGGGCATCAGGCGTTATTAATGCCGGGCAGTTTACGGGGATTGTGCCGGCTAAAATTGATTTTGATGAGTTGTATAATGCAACAAATCCTACTGTGGATATTACTGCCATCAATAAACTCAGAGACGGTTCCTATGCAACAGTGGAAACCGATGCTGAGGGAAAAGTAAAGGGCAGTATCGACATCAGCGGGCAAATCAACACGCACAGCGGTGTTATGCTGGGGGCTGGCATCATCAATATCAACGATGGCGCTAAAATTCAGAGCACAAAGAATTTGAATTTTACAAATTTAGTGAATATAAAGAGTGGAGAAACTATTTCTGTAAATTCCGGGTTGAACGGTCTCACGGCATCTGTAGGTTCGGGTGGCGATATCATTCTGAGCGCTAAGCAGGCGTCTGATGTTAAAGACACTAAGACGGAAAACAATACACAGACCGCTAACCCCATTCGTTGGAAAGACCGTTCCACGGATCTTTCTGCTGCCGTCAACATCGGCCAGGATAAAAAGGAGGCAGGTGTTGCGATTACCAGTAGTGATGGAGCAGTGAAACTTACAGCGGAAAGCATAAGCAAATATGAGGACAGCACCCCCATGACACTGACGACTACATTGAAGGGCATTATCCTTGGGGATAAAAGCAAATTGCTGAATGGGGTGGTAGATAAGCTGGCAGGCAAAGAAGCCGGAGCGAACAAGTACCTCTTTGTCAATTATTCCAGTAAAAAGAATAAGTCCTCGGTTAAAATCGGGGAAAACAGCACC
>CADBYQ010000154.1 GCA_902798865.1 Pseudoselenomonas ruminantium
AGTAACTTGAAAAGGCCGGTATGACTTTTTCCGTAACGTTTGAAGCGCAGCTTCTAAGTGATGGAAAAAGTTATACCGGCCTTTTGTGCGTGGCTTTTATTTTGGTCTGATATTGACGAATACATCATAAAAGGCTGTTCCCGGCGCTCCATTCACCAGCTCGCCCAAATCCGTGGATAGGCCCTTGTACAGCTGGTTCAGCCCGCCATTGACGCTGGCTCCCTGCATGCTCAGAATGATATCCGGGGCTAAATCCTCGCGGAAGTGAGCTGTTACCGTGATACTGCCCTCGTCATTCCAAAGGATGGCTGGGTGTTTATCCTGCAGATGAAGTTTTTCTCCTGCTGCAGGATGGAGGTAAACCTGCGGATATTCCGGCAAATTCTTGAGCAGAGGATGACTTTGGCTGTTGATATGTTCCTGCGCATGCGGGGTAAGCAGGTGAAACGGATATTCCTTGGTAGGCTGCAGCTGGTAAAATTTTTCCGGCAGCGTACAGCAGTGGAATTTGCTGTCATCTGTGGCAAATTTTCCCCCCTGCCAGGGTATCGTTGAAGGGCGGTAGCGGGCAGGGCCTTGGTAAAGGTCCTGCCATTTTTTTATCTGCAGCTTTTCGCAGATATTCGGCGTAAACTCTGCATTCAAAAACTCTTCATCGCTCAGGTGCGCCGGGAAGGCGCTGGTGCCGGGCGCTAACTCATTCAGCCGCCTGGTCAGCAGGCGGGCGATGTCGATATCGCTTTTGGACTCGCCGCGCGGAGGAATGGCTGGTTCGTTAATGCCTAAATGCTGGACAAAATAACCGCCGGCGACATCTAAATGTTCAAATTCTGTGGTAACGGGCAGCAGGATGTCGGCCATCTTTGCTGAATGGGTCATAAATTTATCGGCGACGACCACGAATTCCAACTGCGACCAAAGTTTGTTTAACTCGGTGAGGTTGGCGTCCTGCCGCAGCACATTGCGCCCGGCTATCCAGAGAAATTTTATGGGCGGATTTTGCAGCGTTTTCAGGCTCTGGGCAAAGTTATTGATGTCGATAAAACGGGTATCGGCGCGCTCCAGCATGAGCTTAAAGTCGATGTTTTCCACAAGTCCCATATCGGCATAATTTACGCCACCGCCGGCTATACCGATATTGCCCGTGAGCATGGACAGGGCGTCGATAAGGCGGACGGCGAGCCCGCTCTCTACATGGCGTTGCAGGCCATAGCCGCACCAGATATGGGCGGGATGATTTTGCGCCAGCAACTCCGTCAGAACCTCGATGGCCTTGGTGGAAAGTCCGGTGGCTTTTTGTAGGTTTGCAGTCGGGGCTTTTTTTGCTGCAGCAATGAGTTCTTCTGCACCGGTGACCTGTTGCGGATTGTAGGAAAGCTGCTTATTTTGTGCGAGCTTTTGCAGCAGCAGGGTGGCTAATGCGGCATCGCTGCCGGGGCGCAGCTCAAAATAATAATCGGCCTTGCGGGCGGTTTCTGTGTACACGGGGTCGATGACCACGACCTTTGCCCCGCGCTCCTGCGCTGCATAAATCATGGGCATGGTATGGATGGAGGTCCAGGCAGGGTTAGCACCCCAAAGAATAATCAGGCGCGATTCGCGCAGCTGGCGGATATCGCAGGTAATATTGGCACCGAAATCCAGATTTTGCGCATCAATGCCCGCGGAAAAACAAGGGCTGCCGATGGTCTGCGTGGTCGCACCCAAGCCGTTGAACATCCCTTCTACTGCATAGTGCAGCAGGCCGAAATTCCCCGAATACTTGTTGAGGCACAGAGGAAGCGTGGAGTTATAGCGTTCCTTGAGGGAGAGCATTTTCCGGGCAATGGTATCAATGGCTTCCTCCCAGCTGATTTTCTGCCAGTTACCGGAACCGCGACCGTGCTGTTTTTGCGGATAGAGAATCCGCCTGGGATGGTAAACCGTGGCCAGAATATCTTCCCGCTTGCTGCAAAGACGTGCAGGGGTGCCGTCGCTTGTCTCACCGGTGATGTATTCGATTTTACCGCCACGGGTGTAGGCGAGGATGGGACAGGCATCATAACAGTTGCGGGGGCAGATATGGCGTGTTACCTGATAATTGCCATCAAAAAACATGGGGGACTTCCTTTCCAAGTGTGATTATGCATTATTTTGCAGGGTTAGGGCAGATTGTGGACAGTTGTTGACACAAAGACCGCAGGCCGTGCATTTTAGGGGATTAAAATCAAGCGCAGGTTCAGTGGCTTCCTGATGGACGGTTAGCGCTTTTTCCGGGCAGAGCATATGGCAAAGGCCGCAGGCTGTGCAATTTGGGGCAAGCAAGAGCTGGGGAAAAAGCCCGTTGGGGGTGGAGTCTTGCTTGCTTAGCCAGATTACCGGGTCAAAGGCATATTGCCGGTTCGTCTGGGCTGCGGCGATTTCGGCAGCCGTTTCGGAGGCGGCATGGAACAGGGAGCGGAAAAAGGAACGGCGGGCGACCGACTCTTTAGCCGGGGCAGATTCCTTAACGTGCACAAGTTTTAGCGGTGGTTTATTGGCCGCCTGCAGAGCGGTATTGCAGGCTTCGATTTCAGCAGTCAGCCAATCCGCTACCGTGGGATTGCACTGCTGACAGCGACTGGTGTCGATGGCAAGTTCCCGTTTTTCCGCCAGTGTCCATAACAGGCGGCGGTTTAGCGCACCCAGGCAGGGCATGGCCTGCGGGGAGACTTTTTTGCACATCAGGACCTGCGGCGAAAGGTTTTTGACTGCACTGCTGTGAGTACAGCATCGTAATCGGTATCGCTTTGGATGGCTCCCGTGGGACAAACGGCGGTACACAGACCGCAGTTGTCGCATTTTTCGCGGTCAATTTCGCGGTTGTGAATGGCCTGCTGCGGACAGATTTCCTGACAGCGGCTGCAGGTGATGTTGGTATAGTGAAAAAGACAGCGGTTTAAATCGACATTGCGCAGGGCCATGGGCGTCACCTCTAAAACGGATTTTCTTCATTATACCGCTAGTGAAGAGGATTTGACAAATAAAAGGGCGTATAATAAACAGTGAGATAGGCGTAGGATATATGGGAGAAGGCGGGGATGTTATGCTGAAAGATGGGTTGTATGAAAAAGTAGTCAGTGATTCATTGTCCGATGAGCTGGCTTCTTTACCCCATAAGTATAAGGAACTGGCCGCTATTGATAAGGCAGAGGCGGCGAAGATTTTAGCGCAGTATGTGGCTGCCATAGTTGAGCGGGGGCTAAAGGCGGTGCGGGATAATAGCGAAGATATTGCGAGCCAAGTGTCGTTGGTGAATGAAATTATCGCTACGGTTCAGGAAAAAACGCAGGAACAGGATTTTTCAGCCATGAAAGTAGATGAGGCAGGACAGCAACTGCTGGCATTGTACGATCGGCAGGATAGTATTCTGGCTTTGGGGACTAAGGGCAAGGATAAAGTTGACCGCCCAGAGACCTCGCTGGCGCAATCCAGTCTGTTTACCGGGGCTGTCCATGAGCCGCAGATGTATACGGAGTTGAAAAAAGAAATTGCCAGTTGCAATCGCATTGACATGTTGGTGTCTTTTATTAAGTGGAGTGGCTTGCGGCTGCTGATGGATGAGCTGCAACACTTCACCCAAAATGGCGGCAAGTTGCGGATTATCACCACTTCCTATATGGGGGCTACAGATGTTAAGGCAATCAAAGAGCTCAGCAAATTGTTAAATACAGAAATCAAAGTAAGTTATGATACTCAGCGTACGCGGCTGCATGCCAAGGCGTATGTGTTTTATCGGGATACGGGTTATACGACGGCTTATATTGGTTCATCAAATCTTTCGCAGGCGGCTATGTCCAGCGGTTTGGAGTGGAACGTAAAAATCACGGCGTAGGATCAGCCGGAAACCTTGGCTAAGATTGCGGCTACGTTTGCCAGCTATTGGGAAAACCGGGAGTTTGAAACCTATACAGCGGCTGAGGAATTGCGACTGTACCGGGCCTTGCGTGATGAGAAATATTTTAAGGATGGCAACACTACGCGCTATACGTTGGATGTGCGGCCCTATTCTTATCAGCAGGAAATACTGGATAAGCTGGCGGCGGAGCGAGCTGTGCGGGGGATATATCGCAATCTCTTAGTGGCTGCTACTGGTACAGGCAAGACGGTTATTGCCGCCTTTGATTATGCCCGTTTTTGCAGGGAGAATCCTGGGCGGCCGAATCGTCTGCTCTTTGTGGCGCATCGGCAGGAGATTTTGAAGCAAAGCCGTTCAACCTTTCAGGCGGTGCTAAAGGATAATAATTTTGGTGAACTTTTTGTGGGGCAGTATACGCCAAAGGCTATTGACCAGCTCTTTATCTCCATCCAAACCTTTAATTCGCAGGATTTTACTACGAAGACCAGTCCTGACTTTTACGATTTTATCGTGGTGGATGAAATTCATCATGGCCCGGCCGACAGTTACCAGAAGCTGCTGAATTATTACCAGCCAAGGATTTTGTTGGGCCTTACGGCCACGCCGGAACGACTGGATGGAAAAAGTGTCCTGCCTTACTTCGGGGAGCGGATTGCAGCGGAAATCCGGTTGCCGGAGGCCATCGAGAGGAAGCTCTTGTGTCCCTTCCAGTATTTTGGTGTTACCGATAATGTGGATTTGACGGATGTAAAATGGACGGCAGGTGGTTACGATAAGCAGGCACTCAGCAATGTGTACAGTCTCAGCGGCAAGGTTGCAGAACGGCGGGCGGATTTAATCGTCAACTCGTTGCAGCGCTATGTGACGGATGTGCTGGCGGTGAAGGGGCTGGGCTTTTGTGTCAGTGTCGAACATGCCAGCTTTATGAGTGACTATTTCAATCAGATGGGGATTCCCTCCTTGTGCCTTACGGGGCAATCTCCCCAGGCTGATAGGGATAGCGCACGAAAGCGGTTGGCGCAAGGGAAGCTGAACTTTATCTTTGCTGTGGATATTTATAACGAAGGGGTAGATATTCCGGAGATCAATACGGTACTCTTTCTGCGCCCGACTGAATCCCTGACCATTTTCTTGCAGCAGCTGGGACGTGGATTGCGCCTTTCGCCGGATAAGGAATGTTTGACCGTGTTGGATTTTATTGGTCAGGCCAACAAAAAATACAGTTTTACGCACAAATTTGCGGCGCTTTTAGGCAATACTTCTCATAGTGTGCAGCAGGAAGTGGAAAACGGCTTCGTTTCTGCACCCAAGGGTTGCTATATTCAGTTGGAAAAACAAGCGGCTAGGTATATTCTGGATAACATCAAAGGGGCTTATGATACCCTGCGGGGGATAGCTGGACATATTGCCAGCTTTGCTGATGATAGTGGGTTGACCTTGACACTGGCAAATTTTTTGCACTATCATCACATGGACCCGCGTCAGCTTTACCGGCAAAAGAGTTGGCAAAGTTTCACCCGCATGTGTGTGCGGGCGGGCGTACAGGCTGATTTTGAGCCGGAACCATTGGAAGAGCAGGTAAATCTGAGTATCGTCTTTCAGAAGCTCGCCGTGGCAGACTCCCAGCGATGGATAAAATTTTTGCTGGAATTGTTGCCCCGCTTGGCGGAGACGGATTTTGCCCGTCTTTCGTTGTTAGAAATGCGGATGCTACAAATGTTTTACGTAACGGTATGGGGCGAATATGCAAGTGACTGGCAGGATGGGAATGTTCAGGATAATCTCGCAGCGCTGGCAGCTAGTCCTCATATTTGGGCTGAAATGCAGGAGCTTTTGCGCTATCAGCTGGATGGCATTGACTTTATTGATGAACCCGTGGATATTGGTTTTGCCTGCCCCTTGGATTTGCATTGCACTTATACCCGTGACCAGATATTGGTAGCGATGGATTTTGACAAGCCAAACACTGTGCGGGAGGGAGTTAAGTGGTTGGAGGATAAGCAAACGGATTTGTTCTTTGTGACATTGAACAAGGCGGACAAGGAATATTCACCCACGACCATGTATGATGATTACTCTCTAAATGAATGGCTATTTCATTGGCAAAGTCAGAGTGTAACGACGGTGGAATCGCCTACGGGACAGAGATATATTCATCATCAGGAACAGGGTAGTAAAATTCTTCTGTTCGTGAGGGAGTTCAAGAAAGATAATCTGACTGGCGGCGCCGCGCCCTATACTTATTTGGGGCGGGCGAATTACGTAAGCCATGAAGGCGAAAAGCCCATCAATATTGTGTGGAAACTGGAGCAGCCTATTCCGGCAAAATTCCTGAAAAAGACCAATAAACTCGCGGTGGGCTGATATATTTTATGATAAAAAAGCTGTTGCACATTTTCGCGCAACAGCTTTTTCCTGTTCGATTATTTTGCGGTCTGCACTTCCGGCAGTTCTTCCTTGTTCATTTTACTGGACAGGTAGTTGGCGGCAAGTGAGCCGGAGATGTTATGCCAAACGCTGAAGATGGCGCCGGGGATGGCAGCGGCAGGGCCGAAGTGGAGCATGGCCAGGCTGGTAGCCAGACCGGAGTTCTGCATGCCGACTTCAATGGAGATAGCTTTGGCTTTGGCAATGTCCATATGAAGAGCCTTGGCCAGCAGGAAGCCGGTGCCGTAGCCCAAAAGGTTATGGCACATAACCACTGCCATAATCAGCAGGCCGGTTTCCATGATTTTCTGGGAGCTTACGGCAACTACGCCGCCGACAATCAGCACAATAGCAATAACGGAAACGAGCGGCAGAACTTTGACGACTTTTTGCACCTGCGTTTCAAAGAAAGAGTTGATGATAAGCCCTGCGACAATGGGCAGAATGACCACCTTCACAATGGACATCATCATGGCCGCCAGGGAGATTTCCACCCAGGCGCCAGCCAGCCACCAGGTCAGGAGCGGTGTGACAATCGGAGCCAGTACGGTGGTGGTCATCGTCATGGATACCGACAGCGCCACATCCCCGCGGGCCAGGTACGTCATGACATTAGAAGAGGTGCCGCCGGGGCAGGTGCCGACGAGGATTACACCAGCGGCCAGTTCCGGTGGCAGGCCGAAAGCTGTGGCTAGAAAATAAGCCAGCAGAGGCATAATGGTGAACTGGGCTAGCGCGCCGATGAATACATCCCGGGGCCGTTGGAACACCAGTTTGAAATCCGCAAGTTTTAAGGTCATGCCCATGCCGAACATGACGATGCCCAGCAGCATGGTGATGTTCGGGGCTGCCCATTTGAAGCTCATGGGTTCAATCAGGGCAATGGCCGCGATGGCGATAACCAGTACCGCCATGTACTTGGAGATAAGAGCACTTAGTTTTTCCAGATAATACATAAGACCAAATCCTTTCCTTTATGATGTTTACAATGTTACAAGTGGATATAAGAAAAGTCAAGGATAAAAATGGATGATTGTTTCTATATAACGGAAAAAATATTACACCTAGTATTGAACTGGGTGAGGAAAAGTGCTACAATGTGTCCATATTGAGCAAAAGGAGGAGTTTTATGCATACTTTGAATGTAGAAAAAAGCCGCTGGACGGCGCGAGAGATTAGTCTTACGGCGGCCATGACGGCTGTGGTGTTCTTATTGACATTTGTGCCCAAGATTCCCATCCCTTTGGGCTATGCCCATTTGGGAGATGCGGCCATCTTTGTGATGGTCTGTCTGGCAGGGCGGCGGGAAGCCTTGGTGGCCGCCTGTGCCGGTTCCATGCTGGCGGATTTTATGGGAGGATTTCCCCTGTGGATAGGGCCGACCCTCATCATCAAATGGGCCATGGCTGAAACCTTCCTGCATGTATCTGACATGTCAAATGAGGATTTTATAAAATCTCCCCGCACGCTGTTGGCGCTCGTGCTGGCCTGCCTGGTGATGGCGGCCGGGTATACGGCCTTCGGGGCGGTGCTCTATGACAGTCTGGCCGCAGGACTCGCTTCAGCCCCGGGGCTTTTGGCGGAAGGGGCCGTAAATATTCTGGCCTTCTATGGTGCTATCAAGCCGTTGGAAAAACTGTTTCAAAGCCGTTTGTAATTGTATAAGTCATGAAAGGCTGCTAACAATGAACTGCTTCCCGTCAAGAGGACAATAAAAAAATATAAGATTTCTTTGGTCGACAGATTTGTCTGTCGGCCTTTTTTATGCGGCTAAATACAAGGTGT
>CADBYQ010000155.1 GCA_902798865.1 Pseudoselenomonas ruminantium
TCACTTAGGGCGGAGGTGGTGATGCTTTTCGCCGTGGAACGACTGTCCGAACGCAGTGAGGACTGGCCCACAAACGGCAGAGACTAAATACTGGGCTGAACATACGCGCCGCCGGTCTTGCCCGGCGCAGGTAACTAAAAAGCTCATACACTTGCTTGTGGGTCATTCAGTGCAACGGCGAAAAGTATTACCACCTCCGCCCCCACTGAGCTGTAACAACAAAAATAAATCTCGCACTAACATCGATAAACTGCAATTTATCGGTGCCCGCCCCAAAGATTGTATCCCCCTATGGGGCTTAAAAAAGTGGAAAAAATTTTGTATGATTAAATTATTATCTGCATGGGGGGGCAATAACAAGCATGAACTATGCTTTTAAGCGTTTAATACAACTGATACCAATTCTGTTCGGAATCACGTTTTTATCGTTTTTATTGATGTATATGGCCGGCAGTGATGCCGTGACGGAAATGTACAGCAACCGTGGCGTGGAAGTGGCGCAGGAAATCATTGATGAGCGCAAGGCGGCTTTGGGACTTAATCTGTCCTTTGGCGAGCAGTATCTAAACTGGCTCTGGGCCATGCTGCATGGGGATATGGAGGCTAGTTTCGTCACGGGCGAAAATGTGCTCACGGCTTTTCTGCGGAAACTGCCGGCAACGTTTATGCTTACGGGCCTGTCCATTGTACTGACGGTGCTTATCTCCCTGCCCTGCGGCATACTGGCGGCGGTACGCCATGACCGAGGGATTGATTTAATTCTGCGCTTTGGCAGTTTTATGGGCAATGCCATGCCCAATTTCTTTGTCGCCATGCTCCTGATGGAGTTTTTGGGCATTCAGTTGGGGCTTTTGCCGGTGATTTCGAGCGGTACGGACTTGGAAAGTGCCCTGCTGCCTACGCTTACGCTGGCCATTGCCATGTCGGCTAAATACATGCGGCAGGTGCGCTCGGCGGTGCTCGAAGAACTGGGCAAGGACTATGTATTGGGCGCCAAGGCGCGGGGAATTAGCGCCAGTGTTATCCTCTGGAAAAACGTGATGAAGGCGGCGATGCTGACCATTATGACATTATTGGCGCTCTCCATTGGCAGTCTTTTGGGCGGTACAGCCATTGTCGAGAGCATCTTTATGTGGGACGGTGTGGGGAAACTGGCGGTAGATGCCATCAATATGCGGGATTATCCTGTGATTCAGGCTTATGTGATGTGGATGGCGATTATCTATGTTCTGGTTAATCTCGTGGCGGATTTGCTCTATCACGAGCTTGACCCGCGGATTCGTCTGGGGGTGAATGGGAAATGAGTCAGTCAGCGGCACCAACGATTCGCCTGCAAAATGTGCAGAAGAATACCTCGCAGAGAAAGTTGTATTTCTTTGGCGCTTTGGCTCTATTATTGGTTGTAGTATCGTTTTTCAGTGAGCAGCTCTGCCCCTATGACCCCTATATGCAGGATATGAGCCTGACGAAAGCGGCACCATCAGCCGAGCATCTTTTGGGGACAGACCGCTATGGCAGGGATATGCTCTCGCGGGTTATCGCGGGCAGCAAGACCAGTATTTTTTCGACCCTGCTGCTGGTGAGTTTTATCACGCTCTTTGGCAGTCTGATTGGCATTATCTGTGCCTGGATGGGCAGGAAAACCGATACCGTCCTTATGCGCCTGTCGGATATGTTTCTTGCCTTTCCGGGGCTGGTCTTTGCGCTTGCTGTCGCGGCTGTTTTGGGCGGCGGCGTGCACAATGCGATTTTGGCTCTGGCTGCTATCAGCTGGCCCAAATATGCGCGGCTGGCGCGCAGCCAGACTTTGGCGTTGCAGGCAGCGCCCTTTATGCAGGCGGCCAAGATGGCGGGGAGCAGTACCTTTAAGCTTATTTATAAGCATGTCATTCCCAATATCTCCGGGCCGATTCTCGTTACGGCGGTGCTCGATATTGGCACGATGATGATGGAACTCGCGGGGCTGTCCTTTTTGGGGCTGGGCGCCAAGCCGCCTATCCCGGAATGGGGGAGCATGATGAGCGATACGCGCAATCTCCTGCCCACCCAGCCCTGGGTGACGCTGGCACCGGGCTTTGCGATTTTCTTTTCCGTGATGATTTTTAATCTGCTCGGCGATACGGTGCGGGATTATCTCGACCCGAAACGGAGGTAACGATGGCAGAAATAATCCGTTATGAACAAGTGGATATTCACTACAATGGCGCACTTGCTGTCCATGATGTCAGCTTTTCCGTGGCCGAGGGAGAAATCCTTGGCATCGTGGGGGAAAGCGGCAGCGGCAAGTCCACGCTTCTCAAGGCGGCTATGGGCATGCTGGGCCGTGAAGGGCTGGTGACGCGCGGCGATATTTATTACAAGGGGCTGGATTTGCCGGATATCAGCGACAAGGAGCGGCAAAAAATCAGCGGCGTGGAAATCGGAATGATTTTTCAGCAGGCGGGCAGCAGCTTTTGTCCCATTCGCCGCATCGGCACACAGATTAAGGAAATGATGGCGGCGCATGGTTATACCGATGCGCGGGCGGTGGAAATAGAAGCCTGTGAACTGCTGCATAAATTTGGCTTTGCCGAGCCGCAGCGCATTTTGGCAAGTTACCCCTTTGAACTTTCCGGCGGCATGCAGCAGCGGGCAGCGGTGGCGGCGGCGATGCTCTTAAAGCCAAAAATCCTGCTCGCCGATGAACCGACTTCGGCGCTCGATGTCACCGTGCAAAAGCAGGTCATTGAGGAAATGCTGCTGGCGCGGGAGCTGTTTGGCACGGCGATTATTTTGGTCACGCACAATATCGGCGTCATCCGCGCAATGGCCGATACCATGCTCGTGCTTCATCAGGGCGAAGTGATGGAATACGGCAAAGCCAAGGAAATCTTAAATAACCCGCAATCGCCGTACACGCAAAAACTGTTGGCGGCGGTGCCCAGGCTCAGGAGGTCAGCATTAACTTATGGACAAGATTCTGCAAGTCAGGCATCTTAAAAAGATTTTTCCCCGGCAGGAGGGCGGCGAAATCTTCGCGGTGGATGATGTGAGCTTTACGCTTTCGGCAGGGGAAAAACTGGCCATTATCGGTGAAAGTGGCAGCGGCAAGACCACCGTGGCCCGCATGATTGCCCGCCTTATCCCGCCGACTGCGGGCAGGATTTTTTTGGCGGGCGAGGAGATTACGCAGGCCAAGGGCAAGCAGCTCCAAAAGGCGTATACCCAAATGCAGATGGTATTCCAAAATCCTGTGGACAGCTTTGATCCCAGGTGTACATTGGGGGATGGCATTAGCGAAAGTTTGATTAACCACGGCAGGAGCCGGGAGCAGGCCAAAAAGATAACCGAGAATCTTTTGGCACTCTGTGGGCTTACGGCAGATTTTGCCGACCGCTATCCGCACGAGGTCAGCGGTGGCCAGTGCCAGCGGGCGGCAATCGCTCGTGCTTTGGCGATTGAGCCGCAGCTTGTGATTCTCGATGAAGCAACCTCGGCACTGGATGTCACGGTGCAGGCGGAGGTTTTATCTCTGCTCAACCGTTTGCAGCAGGACAGGGGCATTGCCTATCTCTTTATCTGTCACGATATCGCCATGGTGCAGGATTTTTGCGATAGGGTCATCGTTATGCATGAGGGACGGATAGTGGAGGAAGGTACGCCGGATGAGGTAATCAATAATCCGCAGGAAGAATATACGAAAAATTTAATTGACAGCGTGTTGTAAAGCCTTTTGGCAATGGACAGGTTTTGGATTTTCTCATAGAGAAGGGAGATTTTACCAGATGAAATGGAAAAAACTGTTGGCTGCAGTCTTAGCACTGGGCTTGAGTGCCGGTGTAATGACCGGCTGTGGCAGCGACAAGGCCGCAAGCAATGGAGAAAAGGCGCTGGTTATCGGCGATACCACCTTTAACAGCTCCAACGAGGAACCGGATGTCAATCCGCATAATGCCTATGCCGGCTGGGCCTGCATCCGCTATGGTATCGGTGAAACATTGATTAAGTACTCCGACAAGATGGAGCTTCAGCCCTGGTTGGCGACCAAGTGGGAAAATGTGGACGAGCTTACCTGGAAATTCACCTTGCGGGATGATGTAACCTTCTCCAGTGGCCGCAAAATGGATGCCGCAGCCGTAAAGCAGTGCCTTGAGCACCTTATCGCAAATAACAAGCGGGCGGCACAGGATTTGAAGATTGCGGCTATTGAAGCTAATGGTCAGGAGCTTACCATCAAGACCACGGAACCGAGACCGGCACTCTTAAACCATCTTGGCGACCCCTATGGCTGTATCATTGATGTGGATGCCAGCTTTGAAAAGGGCATCGTAGCTGGTACCGGTCCGTATATTGCCACGGATATCAAGACGGACGACCATCTGGTCTTGAAGAAAAATGAGCATTATTGGGGCGGCACGCCGAAGCTCGACAAGATTACCATTCGCACCATTACAGACGGCAACACGCTGTCCAGCGCCCTGCAGTCCGGTGAGGTGCAGGCAGCTTACGGTATGGCGTATGAAAGCTATCCGTTATTCCGCAATGATAAGTACAATATCTCCCAGATTTCCACTTCCCGTTGCTTCTTTGGAAAGATGAACTTCGACCCGGATTCGGTCTGCGCTGACCCCGCTGTACGCCAGGCTATCGCCATGGGCATTGACAAGGAAAACTTCGTGGCCAGACTCTTAGATGGCAATGGCTTCCCGGCTAACGGCGTATTCCCCGCAGGCCCGGCCTTTGGCGGCGACAAGGTAAAGGCCGAGAAATTTGACCTTGAAGGCGCCAAGAAGGTACTAGAAGCTGCCGGCTGGGTGGATACGGATGGCGATGGTATCCGTGAAAAGAACGGCAAAAAACTCGTGATTAAATGGCTGACCTATCCGAGCCGTCAGGAACTGCCGCTGCTGGCTGAATCCGCACAGGCAACACTGAAGGAAATCGGCATGCAGGTGGAAATCAACAATACCGCTGACAACAATCAGGTGGTTAAAGATGCCAAGGCCTGGGATGTCTATGCCATGGCTAATGTGCAAGCACCCACCGGCGACCCGGAATACTGGTTCACGGTGTTTGCAACTTCCAATGCTACGAAGAATCAGGGCAAGTATAGAAGTGCCCGCCTCGATGCCTTGGAAAATCAGCTGAGCCGCGAATTTGACCCGGCCAAGCGTGCAAAGCTGGCGCTCGATATGCAGCAGGTCGTGCTCGATGACCATGCCTTTGTGTTCTGCTCCTTCCTCAAGATGAGCATGATTTCCAAGGCTAACGTGAAAAATTATACATCCCATGCCTGCGATTACTATCAGGTGACGGCAGATTTGGATGTGGAATAAGCAGCAGGAAAAAATATATTGATGGATAAACTCCGTTGGTGTGTAACGTTA
>CADBYQ010000156.1:0-1338 GCA_902798865.1 Pseudoselenomonas ruminantium
ACACCTTGTATTTAGCCGCATAAAAAAGGCCGACAGACAAATCTGTCGACCAAAGAAATCTTATATTTTTTTATTGTCCTCTTGACGGGAAGCAGTTCAGTTTTGGGAGCCTCTTTTTATTTTACCTTTACAGGGAGGAAACAGATTATGAAGAAAAAATTATGGTTAATTGCAGCTATCGTGGTATTAGGAATTACTGCCGCTGTAAGTTTCAGCGGAGCTGCGGGAAATGATGGCAAGACCATCAAAGTCGGCGCCAGCCCCGTCCCCCATGCAGAGCTCTTGGAGCAGGTAAAGCCCATCCTCAAGGAACAGGGCATTAATTTGGAAATCGTGGAATTTGAAGATTACATCCAGCCCAATCTGGTGCTTAATGACAAGGAACTGGATGCCAATTTCTTCCAGACTGAACCGTATCTCCGCAATTTTATGGAAGAACACAAAGAATGTAAGCTCGTCAATGTAGCGCCTATCCATATCGAACCCATGGGCATCTATTCCCGCAAGATTAAGTCCTTGACGGAACTTGCTGATGGTGCAACCATTTCCATTCCCAATGACCCCATTAACACCGGCCGTGCACTGCGCTTGGTGGAAAGTGCCGGGCTGATCAAATTGCGTGATGGTGTTGGCGACACGGCAACGGTTCAGGACATTACCGACAATCCCAAGCATCTGAAATTTGCTGAAGTTGAAGCAGCACAGACACCGCGCACCTTAGAAGATGTAGCGGCTGCCGTCATCAATGCCAACTACGCCATTCAGGTGGACTTGATTTCCGGACGTGATGCGCTCTTTGTTGAGCCCAACACCTCTCCTTATGCGAACTTTATTACCGTGCGTATTGGTGATGAAAATCGTCCGGAAATCAAAGCTTTGGTTGCTGCCCTGCAGTCGGAAAAGATTAAGAATTTTATTGCCGAAAAATATAAAGGCGCAGTTGTCGCAGCATTTTAACATAGCTATCCCTTTTTCCTAAAATATACACTATAAAAACGGCCAGTGGCATCCAGGAACCTTATCTTTCCTGAATGCCACTGGCCGTTACTAATTACTCATTTTCCATAAAATAACGCATGGCTGTCTTTTTCCACTCATGCTTGGAATAAAGCATAACATGGTTGCTGACATTACATTCCCGTCCCAAAGACTCGACCACCTGTTCACATTCCTCACGGCTGTGTCCATGTACCATGGTATAGAGATTATAGGGCCAGCCAGGGGCCGTATTGCGGTCATAACAATGCGTCACTGATGGGCTGGCTGCCATATGCCGGGCGATTTCATCCAGCCGGCTTTCCGGCACTTCCCAGGCCACCAATACATTGGCCTTAAAGC
>CADBYQ010000156.1:1344-7696 GCA_902798865.1 Pseudoselenomonas ruminantium
CTTAAAGCCCACTTCCCGATGACAGAGGACAGCCCCCATCTTGCGGATTTTCTTCGTTTCCTGCATTGCCTTGACACGTTCCAGGAATGTTTCTTCGCTGACGCCCACCTGCTCAGCAAGTGTCTTATAGGGTTCAGCTACGAGCGGGAATTCTCCCTGCAGGACACGGACAATGCGTTTATCTAATTCGGTTAATTCCGTAATGCTTTCTGCGTTCATGTCCCTGTCCCTCCTCAATGCAGCTTGAACTGCACATTGATTTTGTACTTCTTGTTGGCTTTGAGATTCAGCATATCTTCCACGCCGTTTAAGGACTGTACTTCTTCCAAAATCCGCGCTTCGGTTTCTAAATCGGGGGTTAAAAGGGTAAACCACAGATTGTAGCGCCCCTCCCGCTCATAATTGTGCGTAGCGCCAGGATAAAGATTGATGGCTTCTGCTACGGTCTGCATTTTTGACGGGTCAACTTTCAGCGCCACCAGTGTTCCCTTGTACCCGAGATTGTTGGAATCAAAGAACGTACCAATCCGACGCAAATATCCCTCTTTTTTTAATTCCTGCACCCGCGTTAAGACCGTCTGTTCGTCCGTATCCAATTCCTCAGCCAACTTGGCAAACGGCCGGCTGCATACAGGCAGACTGCCCTGCAAAAGGTTTAGCAGGGATTTGTCAAAATCCGTCAGCTCCATCATCATGTCCCTCTCCCTTGTCGTTATCGAGATTCTTTCGCAATAGCCATTGTTTTAGCGCAATATGAATCCGATTCACATTTCTCTGTTCTTATTCTAACAAAGAATCACCGATAACGTCAAGTAAATCTGAACGGCCTTCATTTTTTAACGAGGAATAGGGCAGCACAGAAATCTCCTTGATGCCCAGCTTGCGTTTGATGGCGGCGATGTTTTTCGCCCGCTCATTCTTGCCAATCTTGTCCACCTTGGTGGCGATAATCAGCACGGGAATACCATTATCTACCAGCCAGTTAAACATATCTACATCGGAAGCCATCGGCTCATGACGGCTGTCAATCACGGTCTTGGCATAGCCATAGCCGGGCAAGTCCACAAGATAAAACGCCTTGCGCTCCTCTACCTCGGCAATCTTAACCCCCACTTCAAAGAAATTAATGGTCTGCGTCTTGCCGGGCTGAGAGGACACACGGGCCAAATTATTGACACGGGTCAAAGAATTAATCAGCGAGGACTTGCCCACGTTGGAACGACCAATAAAAACGATTTCCGGCAGGTCAGCTTCGGGGTATTGGTCTTTTTTGACCGCAGAAGCCACATACTGTCCCTGGGTGATAATTACTCTATCTTTCATATATTCATCTCCTTACATATAAATTGCAGTTTGTCGGCAAGTTCGTGATAAAGGTATCCAGTTCATACGTTGTCAGGGGTAAACGGGGAGTACTTTTTCTGTTTTCCGCTAAACGACCCCCTCGGAAAAAATAGCTGTCCATTTACCTGCGCCGGGCAGGCCAACGGCGCTTCTTTCAGCGTATTTACTTAGCAGCTTCCTGCAGGGGCCGGCCTTCACTGCGTTCAGGCAGTCGCTCCTAACAGAAAAAGCACTCCCCGTTCGCCCCAAGATACGGTCTATGCTATTGCCACGAATGCGTTATCCTCGTAACAAGAACATCGATGTATTTGCTGCTTACTGCTACAACATAGCCACATGATACATACGTAACTTTGTACGTGGAACAGTTCATTCTCTCCTGCTGCGATTCAGACTGTTGCCGCGAACTCGTTGCTCCCGTTACAAGAACATCGATGTTCTTGCTGCTTGTCACCGCGAAAATACCGTCTTATACGAACATCGCTTAGGGCGGAGGTGGTGATGCTTTTCGCCGTGGAACGACTGTCCGAACGCAGTGAGGACTGACCCACAAACGGCACAGACTAAACACTGGGCTGAACATACGCGCCGCCGGTCTTACCCGGCGCAAGTAGCTAAAAAGCTCATACACCTGCTTGTGGGTCATTTAGTGCAACGGTGAAAAGTATTACCACCTCCGCCCTAACTGTGCTGTAACAAAAATCTTTCACCATGTACTAATCAGCAAACTGCAACTTACTCAAAAGCCCGTTGACTTTTCGTCAGCGGACTTTTTAAGGGAAGTACTATTTTAACAATGCTATTTTCAGCACTTCATCCATAGATTCCACGGGCTTGAATTCGAGTTTCTCCCGCACGTTTTCGGGGATATCTTCGATATCCTTTTCGTTGTCCTTAGGCAGAACGATGGTCTTCATGCCTTCGCGGTAAGCGGCGAGCACTTTTTCCTTGAGGCCGCCGATGGGGAGCACATGGCCCCGCAGGGTGATTTCACCAGTCATGGCTACATCGCTTCTGACCTTTCTGCCGGTCAGAGCCGAAATCATGCCCGTAGCCATGGTAATGCCTGCTGAGGGACCGTCTTTTGGAATAGCACCTTCGGGCAGATGGATATGGATATCTTCCTTCTCGTAGAAATCATCCGCCAGCTTGAGCTTCTCCGAACGGCTGCGGACATAAGTAAGCCCTGCCTGTGCCGATTCCTGCATGACGTCGCCAATCTGACCGGTCAAAATCAACTTGCCCTTGCCTTTGAGCACGGTAACTTCTGTAGGCAGAATCGTGCCGCCAACTTCCGTCCAGGCCATGCCGGTAACCACGCCGACCTGTGGCTTTTTATTTGCCTTGGTATCCTGGAACTTAACCTTGCCCAAAAAGGCTGTAAGGTTCTTCTTGGTCACTTTAATCGGTGCTTCTTCGCCCTCTACAATCTTGCGGGCGGCCTTGCGGCAGACGCTGCCGATTTCGCGTTCGAGTTCACGGACGCCGGATTCACGGGTATAATCGCTGATGATTTTCTGCAATACGCCTGCACCAAAGCTGATATCCTTGGCTTTGAGGCCATTTTGCGTGCGCTGACGGGCTACAAGATACCGCTTGGCAATCTCTAATTTCTCCACTTCCGTATAGCTGGAGAGCTGAATGATTTCCATTCTGTCCCGCAGCGGGCGGGGAATATTGCCGAGATTATTAGCCGTCACAATCCAAAATACTTTGGAGAGGTCAAAAGGCAAATCCACAAAGTGGTCGCTGAAGGTAGAATTCTGCGCCGGGTCGAGCACTTCGAGGAGTGCCGCTGACGGATCCCCATGGTAATCGCCCGAAAGCTTATCCACTTCATCGAGCAGGAACACAGGGTTCTTCTTGCCGACCTTGCGGATGCCTTCAATGATACGACCGGGCATAGCCCCTACATAGGTACGCCGATGACCGCGGATTTCGGCTTCATCGCGGACGCCGCCTAAGGATGCCCGCACGAATTCACGCCCCGTAGCTCTGGCAACTGAAGTAGCAAGTGATGTCTTGCCCACGCCCGGAGGCCCTACCAGACAGAGAATCGGCGCACTCTTATCCTTGGCCAGCTTATGTACAGCCAGATAATCTAAGATTCTATCCTTGACCTTGGTCAGACCATAGTGGTCTTCATCGAGAATCTTTTTGGCAGCGGCGATATTCACCGTGTCTTCCGATTCCTCATTCCAAGGAAGTTCCAGCAGGCAGTCCACATAATTGCGGATAACGCCGGTTTCCGCATGCATATTGCTGAGGGTATCGAGGCGGTTTAATTCTTTTTCCACCGCTTTTTTAACCTCATCCGGGTAATTACCCTCATTGAGCTTATTGCGGGCTTCGTCGATTTCGCCCTTATTGCTGTCACCGAGTTCCTGACGGATGGCCTTAATCTGCTCACGCAGATAGTAATCCTTTTGGATTTTATCCATCTGCTTGCGCACCTGCTTGCCGATTTTATGTTCCATCTGCAGGATTTCCATTTCCCGGGTCAATACAGCATAGAGTTTTTCCAGACGTTCCTTGACATCAATAGCGGCCAAAAGTTCCTGACGTGTTTCCACCTTGAGGTTCAGATGGCTGGCAATCAAATCCGCGAGCCGTCCGGCATCATCAATGATGGCCACGGAAACCAACGTCTCGGGCGGAATCTTCTTGGACAGGCGCACCCATTCTTCAAACTGATGCACTACAGCCCGGTTCAGTGCCTCCATATTCATGGATGTATCGATTTTATCGGTAAATTCCTCTACCTCTGCGGTATCAAAATTTTCCTGTTCATGATACGCATGAATGACGGCCCGGTGCTTGCCTTCCACCAGGACCCGTACGGTATCGCCCGGCAGTTTGATCACCTGGCGGATTTCGGCTACCACGCCGACCGGGTAGAGTTCCTTAAAGGTGAATTCTTCGGCTTCCGCATCTGTCTGCGTAGTCAGCATAACCTCCCGGTTTTCCACCATGGCTTCTTCTATCGCCGCCATGGAACGGTCCCGGCCCACATCAATATGTATCATCATATAAGGGAATACTACCATGCCTCTAAGCGGCAGTAATGGCAAAGTTCTGAGTTCAGCCATCTTATCCCTCCTTTTTCTATATCCTAAACTATGAAATAAACAAGGCGCTGCCTGCGCAACGCCTTGTTATGCGTCTACCATCCAAATAACTTAGGCAGATGCTTCACCGCTTTGAACCTTCTTATCGATGGTCAAAACAGGGTCTTTTTTGTTGTTAACCGTATCTTTGGTCACATGGCAAGCCGTTACCCCTTCAATCGAAGGAATATCAAACATGACATTGCGCATGATTGCTTCAATGATGGACCGCAGACCACGGGCACCGGTCTTGCGCTTCAAGGCTTCCTTGGCGATTAAACGCAGTGCATCATCTTCAAAGGAAAGCTTTACGCCATCCATTTCCAGAAGCTTAGCATACTGCTTAATCAAGGCGTTCTTCGGCTTGGTCAGAATGCTGACCAGCGCTTCCTCATCCAAGGATTCCAACGTTACCACTACCGGCACACGACCGATAAATTCCGGAATCAGGCCATGCTTGAGCAAATCCTCTGGCAGAAGCTTTTTGAGGGTTTCCCCGACATTACGCTGCTGCTTTTTGGATTTGATATTAGCGCCAAAGCCCATCTGCTTCTGACCAATACGACTCTCGATAACCTTTTCAATGCCGTCAAAGGCACCACCACAGATAAAGAGAATATTCGTCGTATCAATCTGGATAAGCTCCTGATGTGGATGCTTGCGCCCGCCCTGTGGCGGCACAGAAGCAACCGTACCTTCCAAAATCTTCAGCAAAGCCTGCTGCACGCCTTCACCAGATACATCACGGGTGATGGAAGGATTCTCCGACTTGCGGGCAATCTTGTCGATTTCGTCGATATAGACAATGCCGCGCTCCGCTTTCTCCACATCATAATCCGCTGCCTGAATGAGCTTCAAGAGGATGTTTTCCACATCCTCGCCCACATAACCGGCTTCGGTAAGGGCCGTAGCATCCGCGATGGCAAAAGGAACATTGAGAATCCGTGCCAGCGTCTGCGCCAAGAGCGTCTTGCCGCTGCCTGTGGGGCCAAGCATCAGAATGTTGGACTTTTGCAGTTCCACATCATCCGTCTTAGCTGCACCCATATTAATGCGCTTATAGTGATTGTAAACAGCCACGGCGAGGCTCTTTTTGGCCTCGTCCTGACCGATTACATACTGGTCGAGGATTGCGCGGATGTCCTTCGGTTTTGGGACGTCCTTGAGTTCTACTTCTGCTTCTTCACTGAACTCCTCCTCAATGATTTCATTGCACAGTTCAATGCATTCGTCGCAGATATAGACGCCGGGACCAGCAACCAGCTTTCTTACCTGCTCCTGGGTCTTGCCACAAAAAGAGCACTTGAGCTGACCTTTTTCATCCCCAAACTTCAACATGACACCACCCCTCAATCTTTAGCGTCGGTTTTTTTGGTCTTTTTAGGACGGGTAATCACTTCATCCACAATGCCGTAAGCCTTGGCTTCGGCAGCGGTCATGAAATTATCGCGTTCCGTGTCGTTATTGATTTCCTCAGCGGTTTTGCCCGTGGTCGAAACAAAGATATCGTTAATCGTCTCACGGATGCGCTGAATCTCACGGGCCTGAATCTGAATGTCCGTAGACTGACCCTGAGCACCCCCCAGCGGCTGATGAATCATAACCCGGGCGTTGGGCAGCGCAAAGCGCTTGCCCTTGGCGCCAGCCGTCAGGAGCACAGCTCCCATGCTGGCCGCCTGACCAATGCAAATCGTGGAAACGTCCGGTTTAATATACTGCATGGTATCATAGATAGCCAAGCCTGCGGTAACAACACCGCCAGGGCTGTTGATGTAGAGATAGATGTCCTTATCCGGGTCTTCCGACTCCAAAAAGAGCATTTGCGCCACTACAACATTGGCTACATTATCGTCAATCTGACCGCCAAGGAAGATAATTCTGTCCTTGAGCAGGCGGGAATA
>CADBYQ010000157.1 GCA_902798865.1 Pseudoselenomonas ruminantium
ACCCGTCAGCGAAATAGCCGGGGCTATTACCCCCGTGCCGGGAGGCGTAGGCCTTCTGACCGTCGCGATGCTGATGCAGAATGTTGTACAGGCAGCAGAGGCGCACCTGGATCGTTAAGGCAATACTGCCGGAGATTGTGCGTCTTCGGCAGTATTTCTTATATAAGGAACTGGTGAACAGTTCCGAAGCTTTATGTTTAATTGCAGAGGAGAAGAAAGCTCAATGAAAACCGATGTGGAAATCGCGCAGAGCGCAGAAATGCAGGACATTCGCCGTATCGCGGAGAAACTCAACATCTCCGAGGATGAACTCGAACTCTATGGCAAGTACAAGGCCAAGATAAGCCTCGCCGCCTTCCAGCGGGTCAAAGACCAGCCCAACGGTAAGCTGGTGCTGGTTACGGCCATCAACCCGACCCCGGCTGGCGAAGGCAAGACGACCACCAGCGTAGGCCTTGCCGATGCCTTCCATAAACAGGGCAAGAAAGTTGCCGTTGCCCTGCGTGAACCCTCCCTTGGCCCCTGCTTCGGCCTCAAGGGCGGCGCCGCTGGCGGCGGTTACGCACAGGTCGTTCCCATGGAAGATATCAACCTGCACTTTACCGGTGACTTCCATGCCATCACCACGGCACACAACCTGCTCGCTGCCGTAATCGACAACCATATCCAGCAAGGCAACGCCCTCGATATCGACGTGCGCCGCGTGGTCTGGAAACGCGTCCTCGACCTCAATGACCGCGCCCTGCGCCATGTGGTCATCGGCATGGGCGGCAAGGCACACGGCGTGCCCCGCGAAACCGGCTTTGACATCACCGTGGCCTCCGAAATGATGGCCATCCTGTGCCTGGCTTCCGACCTCGAAGATATGAAAAAGCGCCTCGGCGAAATCGTCGTCGCCTACACCCGCGACGGCCGCGCCGTAAGAGCCAAGGAACTCAACGTCACGGGCGCGCTTACCCTGCTCTTTAAGGATGCCATCAAACCAAACCTCGTGCAGACGTTGGAGGGCACGCCCGCCTTTATCCACGGTGGCCCGTTTGCCAACATCGCTCACGGCTGCAACAGCGTTATGGCGACGAAATTTGCGCTCAAATTTGCCGATTACGTGGTCACGGAAGCCGGCTTCGGTGCTGACCTCGGCGCCGAAAAATTCCTCGATATCAAATGCCGTTTTGCCGGCTTAAAGCCCGATGCCGTGGTTATCGTTGCCACCGTCCGCGCCCTCAAAATGCACGGCGGCATGGATAAAAAAGACCTCGGCCAGGTCAATATGGACGCCTTGGAACGCGGTATGCAGAACCTCGAAAAGCACATTGAAAACATCCATAAATTCGGCCTGCCTGCCGTCGTGGCCATCAACGCCTTCCCCACCGATACCAAGGAAGAACTCGATTTCGTCGAAGCCGCCTGCAACAAGCGCGGCGCCGAAGTCGCCCTCTCCGAAGTCTGGGCAAAAGGCGGCGAAGGCGGCCTGAAGCTCGCGGAAAAAGTCGAAGCGGCCATGAATAAGCCCAACAACTTCCACTTCATCTACGAAACCGAACAGAGCGTGGAAGAAAAAATCACCGCCATCGCCAAGGAAATCTACGGCGCGGACGGCATCACCTTCACGGCAGCAGCCCAAAAACAACTCGCCGAAATCCAGGAACTCGGCTTTGACAAAATGCCCGTTTGCATGGCCAAGACCCAGTATTCCCTGTCCGACGATGCTGCAAAAATTGGCCGTCCCACAGGCTTTACCGTAACCGTAAGAGAACTCAGAATCGCCGCCGGAGCAGGCTTTATCGTAGCGCTTACCGGCAACATCCTGACCATGCCCGGCCTGCCGAAGAAACCAGCAGCTGAGAATATGGATATTGATAACGAAGGAAAGATTACGGGACTTTTCTAAACGTCCCTATTTATAAAGAGCCGAGCTGACTATATTAAAGGTCAGCTCGGCTCTTTGTAGTCAACTCAAGAAAAGCCATCTGTTCCGCTATATGAAATTATTTCAGCGAATATCTAGTTCCCCGTCCTTTGCCTGATACGTTAGCATACCCTTTCTTAACCAGCGCCTTCAGGATATCAACGGTCTTGTTTTTTCCAAACCCCACAGCCTCAGAAATAGCCGAGCTAGGCATTTCCCTCCCTTTGAGCAACTGATAGACTCTGTTTTCATCTTCCGTCAGGCTGCTCCCTTTGTCCTTAACCGGCAGGGTTATCTTGATGGTATTTTCCGTCATATCAAAAACAGGCTTAATCTTGCTATCCATGTATTCCTCTTTAATGCGCCTTACCCCGGTGCCAAATCGTTCTATCAGATGCAGCCTGAAAAAAACACTACCAATAATACGATTTCTGAGCATGGAGATGCCACCTCTGAGGTAGGCCTCTTTATCCATGCCTTTAGGAAGACCTCCGGGAGAAGTTATTTCAATCCTGTCCGAAAACATGGAAACATTGATATGCGCCTTCACATCCCAAGTTCTGTGCACAATAGCATTAGCAATGGCTTCACGAAAGGCCTCTTCGGGAATCATGACAATACTTTCCCTGTAGCTGCCTTTTATCTGCTCATATTGATAATATTTCCTGTACATTTGCATGGCTTGGTCATACAGCTTCAGGATGGAAACATGCTCGCAAGTTTCCCGGTCAAGGATAATGCTGATGCTATCACCAAATCTAGCCATGTCCATCCCGCTAAAATCATTATTGTCAGCTAAAAGCGCTGCAGCCTGGTTGTAGCCATTCTCATCCGAATACAGCTCTAGTGTTTTCAACGTGTCCAAATTGACCGTTTTTATATTAAGTGCCTTCTTTAATTTTTCGTCCAATAGCTGAAATGAAAGATCCCGTCTGCAGGCAGGCAACTCTTCAAACGAACGATTCTGCCCTTCCAATATAAGGCGCTCCAACTCCAGCCTATCTACGGGAATGCTGGCAGAATCATTTCTCCTGTATGCCTTTGATTTATAGAAATACGGTTTATGCAATCCTTCTATCACTTTAAGCGTCACTACTGAAGTACGCTCATTGATATTCAGGGTATACTCCGGCACAGGGTCGATGCTGTCGTTTATTTTGTTTTCGATATCCAGACACACTCGCTCTGGGTCTGCCATCCCCTTGACATTTCCATCATCCGTGAGACCAAATAGGATTTCTCCGCCATCATAATTGGCAAAGGCGCTTACCGTTTTCAAAAAGGTATTGGTAACCTGCTCTTTGAACTCAAGATTTCTCGTTTCTCGCACCGTAATCATCCTCCTGCGCCAATCTGCATTTACTTGTTGCTTGTATTATAGCGAAAAACAAACGCAAAATCAAACGCAAAAAAATGCGTTTGATTTTGCGTTTGTTTTTGCCTCGATGAAAAGTCATCTGTTCCACCGCAGCCTTCAAGAACCAATGTGGCCGAGAAAGTAAATATAAAGCGTTCCACGTATGCTAACTATGAAAGAGAATCCCGCGAGCCGAGTATTGATATGCTTATAAAACTAGCTGACTTGTATGGAATCTCGGCTGATTACCTGCTAGGCCATATTCCGGACAAAGAAATGCCAAAAGATATAACGTAACCGCAAAATAATACGGTGTATGTAAATTTTTCCTCCCAGATGAGATAATTGACTAAAATAAGCCACGCGAAAAAGCCATTTTAGTCAAAAATTTTGTCTGGGAGGTTTTTGTTTTGACTCAAATTCAACAGCTCAAGCAGCAACATTCCCTAGCATCCTGGAAACAGATCATCCTTGCCCAACAGAACAGCGGGCTTACTGCCGCAGAATATTGCCGCCAGCAGAATATCAAATACAATGCCTTTTACTATTGGCAACGCAAAATTCGCGAAGATTTTGCGGCATCTGCACTTCAGATCTCCCAAAAGGATGAGCCTGCTCCTGAATTTGCTACGTTGGCAACCGCTACCGTTACGACTACAGTTCAGGCCTCAACGCTGCCCTCCAGGCTGAAACTTGCCTGTGGTCCTGTAAGCTTAGAAGTCAATGAGCAAACATCGAGCGAATTGCTTACCAGAACGCTAGTTTGTATCAAGGAAGTGTTTCCGGTATGCTAATCCGCAATCTTACGGCAGAGCATGTCTATCTGGCGTGCGGCCGGACAGATATGCGTAAGTCCATCGACGGTCTTGCTGCGCTGGTGCTGTCGAAATTTCAACTAGATCCGCATCAGCCGGCTTTGTTCCTTTTCTGCGGCCGCCGTAAAGACCGCATCAAGGGACTGCTATGGGATGAGACAGGATTTCTGCTTCTCTATAAGCGCTTAGAAAATGGTCAGTATCAATGGCCGGACACGCCGGAAGACCTGCTGGAAATTTCCGAGCAGCAGCTTCGCTGGCTTACCGAAGGCTTGTCCATTTCGCAGCCCAAAGCCGTGCAAAAGGTCAGCCCTGCATATAGCTTTTAATTTCAAACTGTGCATAACTAAGGCAAATCTGTGGATAGCTCAGCCCGCGTCAGTACTGACTTCGCGGGCTTTTTGTGGTATAATGGATGGAGCAAAAATCAGGAGGTTTTCCATGACAGACATCCGCGAACAAGAAATGCAAAACCGCATAGATTCACTGACCTTGGAGAAGGAAAACCTCCGCTATGAAATAGACTGTCTCAAGGAACAGATTGCTCAATTGAAGAAAATGGCTTTTGGCTCACGCACGGAGAAAACCAAAAAGATTCTTGGCGAGCTCGAAGAGATCAATCTTTTCGACGAAGCTGAGGTCGAGGCAAAAGGTAGTGCCCCAGAGCCGGTCATAGAAGTCCCGGCGCATCAGCGGCGCAAGAAGCAGAAAGGCCATCTGGAGCAGATTCTGAAAGATATGCCGCATGAAGAACGCGTAATCACCCTGCCGGAAGATGAGCGTACCTGCAAACGTTGCGGGACACAGCTCACATCCATGGGCCGGGAGAAAATCCGTACGGAGGTGCAGTTCATTCCTGCTACGGTAAAAGTCATTGACTTCTACCGGGAATCCTTCCAATGCCTGGAATGCCGGAAACAAGAACATTTCTCCATCGAAAAGCCACAGATGCCTCAGCCGGTGCTGGCCAAGTCCATCGCCTCGCCATCCAGCGTGGCACATGTTATCGCGCAGAAATACCAGTTTTCCATGCCCCTTTATCGTCAGGAACAGGAATGGAAATCCATTGGAATAGCCCTTTCCCGGGCCACACTGGCCAACTGGGTGATCCGGTCAGCAGAAGATTGGCTTATGCCGCTGGTAGATTGCATGCACGCAGAGCTTCTGAAGCAGCCGGTAATCCATGCAGATGAAACGCCCGTTCAGGTACTGAATGAAAAAGGCCGGAAGAACAAGACCAAGTCTTAC
>CADBYQ010000158.1 GCA_902798865.1 Pseudoselenomonas ruminantium
TCAGCCCAGTGTTTAGTCTGTGCCGTTTGTGGGCCAGTCCTCACGGTGTTCGGACAGTCGTTCCACGGCGAAAAGCATCACCACCTCCGCCCTAAGCGATGTCCGTATAAGACGTCATTTTCGTGGTGACAAGCAGCAAGAACATCGATGTTCTTGTAACGGGAGCAACGAGTTCGTGGCAATTGTACAGAGCGTAGCTTGGGGCGAACGGGGAGTGCTTTTTCTGTTCGGAGCGACTGCCTGAACGAAGTGAAGGCCGGCCCCTGTAGGAAGCCGCTAAGCAAATACGCTGAAAGCAGCGCCGTTGGCCTGCCCGGCGCAGGTACCTGGACAGCTATTTTTCCCGAGGGGGTCGTTTAGCGGGAAACAGAAAAAGTACTCCCCGTTCACCCCTAACAACGTATGAACTGGATACCTTTATCACGAACTTGTCGACAAACTGCAATTGTAACCTAAAAAGCTGACCCGTCAATTGACGAGTCAGCTATGAAAAACAGGAAACTTATGCGTTTTCTTTGCGGAACTTATCCATGAACTGGGCAAGCTTTTCAGCGCCTTCATAGGGCATGGCGTTGTAGATGGAAGCACGCATGCCGCCGACACTGCGATGGCCTTTGACACCGCTAAGGCCCTGCTCTAAAGCTTCTTTTACGAATTTTGCTTCGAGTTCTTCAGAAGGCAGGCGGAAGGTAACGTTCATGAAGGAACGGCTGTCCTTGTCAGCATGGCCTTTGTAGAAACCGTCGGAATTGTCGATGGCATCGTAGACCACAGCGGCTTTCTTCTTATTGCGTTTAGCCATTTCCTCAAGACCGCCTTCAGCCTTAATCCAGGCGGCAACTTTGCCGACCATGTAGATGCAGAAAGCAGGCGGCGTGTTGTAGAGGGAATCTTTTTCGAGGAAGGTGCTGTAACGCAGCATCGTCGGCAGAGTTTTGGGGCTCTTGGTGAGCAGTTCTTTTTTGGCAACGACGAGCACGACACCAGCGGGGCCTAAGTTCTTCTGCACGCCGGCGTAGATGAAGTCAAACTTCTTAAAGTCGAGCGGGCGGGAGAGCATATCCGAGGACATATCGGCAAAGAGGGGCACGCCGTTTGTTTCAGGAATGTAGTGATATTCCGTACCGTAAATGGTATTGTTGTAGCAAAGGTGTACATAGGCAGCATTCGGATTGATTTTGAGTTCTTCCTGAATGGGAATGTGCTTGAAATCTCTATCCTTGCTGGAAGCGGCGATTTCACCCACGCCTAAGAGTTCCGCCTCTTTATAGGCTTTGGAGGCAAAACTGCCGGACAGGACATAGCTGCCGGGATGTTCTTTACTGGCAAAGTTCAGCGGAATCATGGCGAACTGCTGGCTGGCGCCGCCCTGGCAGAACAGGACTTCGTAATCGTCGCCGAGGCCCATGAGTTCCTTGATATCGGCTTTTGCCTGTGCATGTACGGCGGCATAGGGCTTAGCGCGGTGGCTGATTTCCAGAATGGACATGCCGCTGTCACCGAAGTTCAGAAATTCTGCCTGTGCTTCCTTGAGTACCGACAGGGGCAGGGTAGCCGGGCCGGGATTAAAGTTATATACGCGATTTGCTTCCATGGAGTACCTCCTAAAAGTAAAAAACTTACAATGTTACATATAGCGGATATTTTTCTCTATTTTACCCCTAATTTTTTATAAAAGCAAGGGCAAAAACAAATATTGTTCCTCTATAAAATACAGATGGCGAAACTGAAAAGATAAATTTTACAGATTTACGAAAAATATCTTGACATACCTGCGGAATAATGATAAGCTTACATCAATTTCAAAATTAAACAATACAAAACCGATGAAGCGGAGATAACGGCTTTTACGCCTTTACAGAGAGCCTGCGTTGCTGGAAGTCAGGCAAGAAACGGATTGTCAAATGGACCGCCGAGGGTGCAGTCAAATGGTTTGACCTGTCAGGCCAGAGTATTCTGCAACGTGAGGAACGCGTGAGTTTCCGGGGATATGGTTGTATCCTGCAAAGCGCATGGCTGAAAGCCATGAAAACAAGGTGGCACCGCGGATAGTGTGAAAACTTTTCGTCCTTGATAGAATGGATTGTTCTGTCAAGGGCGTTTTATTTTGCCTGGGTTATGGCAGAACCGTGCCGGAGTTTTTGTATCGAAGGAGGATTTACCATGATTGAGCAGGCTATTGTAAAGATTGTCAGCAAAGAGGATTTGACTTATGATGAAGCTTACGCCGTGATGAATGAGATTATGAGCGGCAAGACTAGTCCCACGCAGAATGCGGCATTTCTCGCGGCACTTTCCACCAAGAGTGCCCGGGCGGAAACCACGGAAGAAATCGCCGGCTGTGCGGCGGCCATGCGTGACCATGCGACGAAGGTGGATACGGGCATGGATATCTGCGATATCGTCGGTACCGGCGGCGACCATTCCCAGAGCTTCAATATCTCCACCACGGCAAGTTTAGTTGCGGCTGCGGGCGGGGTAAAAGTCGCCAAGCATGGCAATCGGGCAGCATCCTCCAAATGCGGCACGGCAGATTGTCTGGAGGCGCTGGGCGTCAATATCGAGCAAAGCCCGGAGATGTGCAAGAAACTGCTCGATGAAGTGGGGATGTGTTTCTTCTTTGCGCAGAAGTATCACACTTCCATGAAATATGTCGGCGCTATCCGCAAGGAACTCGGCGTGCGGACGGTGTTCAATATCTTGGGCCCGTTGACCAATCCCGGCAGTCCGACCCGCCAGCTCTTAGGTGTTTATGATGAATACCTCGTGGCACCGCTCGCGCATGTGCTCAGCAGTCTTGGTGTCAAACGGGGCATGGTGGTTTACGGCAAGGATAAATTGGATGAGATTTCCCTGTCAGCACCTACGGCGGTCTGTGAAATCCGCGATGGCTGGGTCAAGGCGTATACCATTAAGCCGGAGGATTTCGGCATGGAGCGCTGCACGAAGGACGATTTGGTGGGCGGCACGCCGGCGGAAAATGCTGCAATTACCCGCAGTATTTTGCAGGGCGAGCGCGGGCATAAGCGCAATGCAGTGCTCTTGAACGCAGGGGCTGCACTCTATATCAACGACAAGGCACCGGCTTTGGTTGATGGCGTAAAGCTGGCGGCAGAGCTTATCGACTCCGGCAAGGCGATGGAAACTTTGGAGAAGTTTGCCGCTATAAGTCAGAAAGTGCAGGCGGTGGCATGAATGTATTAGAGCGATTAGCAGATTACGCCCGCGAACGGGTGGAGGCAGCGAAAGCAGAAAAGCCACTGGCGCAAATCCGTGAAGAAGCGTTGGCGCTGCCCAAAGGGGATTTTGCCTTTGAACAGGCCTTGCGGAAAAAGAAACTGTCCTTTATCTGCGAATGCAAGAAGGCGTCGCCTTCTAAAGGGCTTATTGCTCCGGACTTTCCCTATTTGCAGATTGCCAAGGAATACGAGGATGCTGGCGCGGATGCAATTTCCGTGTTAACGGAGCCACGTGAGTTTTTAGGCAGTGATGCTTATCTGCGGGAGATTGCGGCGGCGGTGAACATTCCCTGCCTGCGCAAGGATTTCACCGTGGATGAATATATGATTTATGAAGCCAAGCTTTTGGGCGCGGCGGCGGTGCTCTTGATTTGCTCCCTGCTTACGGAGGAGCAGATTCGGAAATACTTGGCCATCTGCGATAAGCTGGGGCTGTCAGCGTTGGTGGAAGCCCATGATGAAGCAGAAGTCAAGATGGCCTTAAATGCGGGGGCGCGGATAATCGGCGTCAATAACCGCAACCTCAAGGATTTTTCCGTAGACCTCAATAATAGTGCCAACTTGCGTGAACTGGTGCCTGCAGATATTATTTTTGTAGCCGAAAGCGGCATCAAAGAGGCAGAAGATGTCAAAGCCGCTGTGAAGATGGGCGCCAGCGCTGTGCTGGTGGGAGAAGCCCTGATGCGGGCGGAAGATAAGAATGGAAAACTAGCGGAGTTTTATGCCGCTGCGGATAGAGTAAAGGAGAGTTTGCAATGACCAATCCTCAGGGAAGATTTGGCATTCATGGCGGGCAGTACATTCCCGAAACCTTGATGAATGCCGTTATCGAATTAGAAGAAGCCTATAACCACTATAAAAAAGACCCGCAGTTCCAAAAGGAACTTACGGAACTCTTAAACGACTATGCAGGCCGTCCGTCACGGCTCTACTATGCGGAGAAAATGACCCGTGACTTGGGTGGCGCAAAAATCTACCTCAAGCGCGAGGACTTAAATCATACCGGTGCCCATAAAATCAATAATGTGCTGGGGCAGGCACTACTGGCGAAAAAGATGGGCAAGACCCGCCTGATTGCCGAAACCGGCGCGGGCCAGCATGGTGTGGCAACGGCCACGGCGGCCGCGCTTATGGGCATGGATTGCGTGGTCTTTATGGGCAAGGAGGACACGGAACGGCAGGCGCTCAATGTTTACCGTATGCGTTTGCTCGGAGCCAAGGTCGTAGCGGTTACATCTGGAACGGCAACGCTTAAAGATGCCGTATCCGAAGCCATGCGCGAATGGACGACCCGTATCAGCGACACGCATTATTGCTTAGGTTCCGTTATGGGGCCGCACCCGTTCCCGACGATTGTCCGCGACTTTCAGGCGGTTATCTCGCAGGAAATCAAAAGTCAGATGTTAGAGAAAGAAGGCCGCCTGCCGGATGCGGTGCTGGCCTGTGTGGGCGGCGGCTCCAATGCCATCGGCAGTTTCTACCACTTTATTGAGGATGAGCAGGTACGGCTGATTGGCTGTGAAGCTGCCGGCCGGGGCATTGACACCTTTGAGACGGCGGCGACCATCAATACAGGGCGTGTGGGGATTTTCCATGGCATGAAATCCTATTTCTGTCAGGATGAAAATGGTCAGATTGCACCGGTGTATTCCATTTCAGCGGGCCTTGACTATCCCGGCGTCGGCCCGGAACATGCCCACCTGCATGATATCGGGCGGGCAGAGTATGTGGCGATTACCGATGATGAAGCAGTGGAGGCGTTTGAATATCTCTCGCGGACGGAGGGCATTATCCCGGCGATTGAGTCCTCCCATGCCATCGCCCATGCCATGAAACTGGCACCGCAGCTGGACAAGGACAAAATCATCGTTGTAACGGTATCCGGACGGGGCGACAAGGACTGTGCCGCCATTGCCCGCTATCGGGGGGAGGATATTCATGAGTAATATTGCAAACGCATTCAAAAACGGCAAAGCCTTTATACCCTTTTTTACCTGCGGTTTCCCCGATATGGAAACGAGCAAGGCCGCGATTAAGGCGGCTGTGGATAACGGTGCT
>CADBYQ010000159.1 GCA_902798865.1 Pseudoselenomonas ruminantium
TATGAGATCTACACCAGGGATATCTGGCTGGATACAGATGGTGTAACCATTGCCGATGAAGCACATTCACAGACCATAAAAGCGGAAACCAAGATGGGGGCCAGAACACAGCTCTACAATTCGGTTAACTCCATGTTGACGACACAGAATGAAATCATCACCGGCGATATTACCGATGTATCGTCTACAGATGTGGCGCGTCTTGCTGTGCAGCTGATGCAGGAGCAGACGATTTACAACATGAGCCTGTCTTTGGGGGCTAGGATTCTCCCGCAGAGTTTGGCGGATTATCTGTAATTTTTTTAGGGAAATTTTAAGAAAAACATGGTAAAATATGAGTAAGTAAACGGATTTAGCAGGAATTTCCCAAGGAAAGGGTGAAATAATCTATGCTGAGCAATATGTTAATGCTTAATATGCGGTTCACCCAACCAATGATTGGCATACGTACGCAGTTGGGCAAATTGGAGGCCCACTCGACTCCTGCCGAGCTGCATTCTGAGGCCAGGCTGCCTCGTTCCAACAGGCATTGGACGCAGCCAACGCTGGAAATTGACCAATATCCCAGCCGCCATGCCTATGGCAATGACAACCATAAGGATTTTGCCCAAAAGTACGGGCAGCAGGGCTTTGCCGATTTGGCCAAGACGACTTCCCGTTGGACGCAGGAAGCCTGGGACAACGTGGAAAACAGCGGCAAGAAAGGCAAAAAGCCCGTGGAGCAGCGCTATGACAGTAAACTGCGTCAGGAGATTGAACAAGGCAAAAATCGGCATATCGTAGCGGAACTTATCCCTGACCCGGTAATCACCTTCCATCCCATTGAGGCGGTAGGCGAGCCGGATGTCGGGGATGTGACGGTGAAGATTGATACGCAGCCGTTTGCACAGACGCATTTTACGCCAGGGCAGGTTGAGACCTATATGCAGCAAAAGGCCAATGTAGAACGTTGGGTGACCACAGGCAAGTACGATATTTACGCATGAGTGATTCACGCGGAAGTGGAGGCATAAGAGATGAGAAAAGTCAATACAATAAGATTCGGTGAAGTAGAAGTAGCAGAAGACAAAGTGGTACATTTTGCTGACGGGATTCCCGCCTTTGAGGACGAACATGAATTTGTGATTGTTCCCTATGATGAGGAGAGTCCTTATGTGTTTTTGCAGTCGCTGACAACGCCGGATTTGGCATTTTTGATGACGGTGCCCTTTGTATTCTTCCCGGATTATGAGTTTGAGCTGGATGATGACAATCAGGAAAAGCTTGGCTTGTATAAACAGGAAGATATGCTCATCTACACCCTGATTACGGTTAACGGCGGCAAGGTTCAGGATATGACGGCCAATTTGATGGCACCGATTATCATGAACACGGCCAATATGCAGGCCCGTCAGATTGTACTTGACCGTAGCAGCTATAACACCAAGCATAGATTGTTTCCGCAAAATAAGGAGGAACAATAATGCTCGTATTAACCAGAAAACCCCGCCAGCAGATTATGATTGGCGACAATATCGTGATCAACGTGGTGGAAGTGCAGGGGGACAATGTCCGCATTGCCATCGATGCCCCGCGTGATATAAAAATCTATCGTGGCGAAATCTATCGCGCGATACAGGAAGAAAACAAGAATGCGGCCGCTCCGGTGCCCATGGATTTGGACTTAAGCGCCGGCCTGCCGAAAGAATAAGTAGTTAGGAAAACTGGTGTAAATCTACGGAGGGATAAACATGGTAGGTAAGATTCAGGACATTGTATCGGCCTCAATTGTGGCCGGTGCTGCGGAGCGGGTCAGTGACACATCAGCGCGCATGACGACAACGGATTATAATAATCAGGAGCCACAAGTCAAGCGCGTTGATGATGTACAGAACGCACCGAAGTACAATCAGGCGGAAGAACAGGAAGACCCATTAGAGGAACGTGAAGAACGTGAACCGATGGATGAAAAAACCGTCAGCTACATGATGCAGGAATTAAACGAACTCATGAGCAAGATTAACTGTAATCTGCAATTTCAGTATCACAAAGAGGTCAATATGATGTCTGTACGGATGCTGGACAAGAAAACCCATGAAGTAATCAAGGAAGTACCACCGGAGGAAATGCTTGACCAGATGGCCAAAGCTCGTGAATGGTTGGGAGCCTTCCTCGATAAGAACGCGTGAGGAGGTGTAAATCATGAGTGGTATGGGAATTTATGGCCTGTCCGGGTCGGGGATTGATGTCGACTCGATGGTTCGCATGGGAATGTTGAACAAACAGAACGAGTACGACAAGATGTATAAAAAAGAGGTTCGGAACGAGTGGACTAAGGAAGCTTATGCCAATATGTACTCGGATCTCAATAAGTTTAATTCGGTGACGATGTCGACTTACCGCATGTCATCCACATCCAATCCGCAGACGGTGTCGTCAACGGATTCATCAGTCGTTACGGCCACAGCCAATGCGGATGCTGCCCAGATGTCACATACCGTAACGGTTAATTCCCTGGCGTCCAATGCTTATCTGTTGACAGGGGATACGGGTATAGTCCGCGAGAATGATTCTGCCAGTAAGAGCATTTACCTGGAGGATGTACTGGGGGCAAATGCTCTTCAACCCGGCGAATCAATCACCATGGAAGTCAGCAATAGTGATGCAAAGGATGCGAAAAAGGCAACCTTGACGCTGACCTATGAGCAGATTTATGGCAATAAGCAGACCCTTAATGATTTGGCCTCTGCCTTTAAGAAATTAAAAGATGAGGATGGGGAAAGCTTAGGACTGTCAGCATCCTATGATGCTACAAACGATGCATTTACAATCTACAATAAAGACAGTGGTTCCGCAAACAAAATTATCATCAAGCCCTTGGATGTTAAAGCTGCCAAGCTGATGAACAACCTGAACCTGCATTCAGTCGAAGGCGGTACCATGGAAAAAGATGCGAAGACTTTTACGAAAGATACTGCTACAGCAGTTGAAGGAAAAGATGCCAGCGTAACCATCGACGGCCGTAAATATGATAATTTGACCAGCAACAAGATAACGGTATCCAATGTGACGTATTCCTTCCAGTCGGTATCAGCAGGTAGTTCGGCTACTTTGACCGTTACGCAGGACACGGATAAAATCATCGAAAACGTCAAGAAATTTGTCGAAGACTACAACAAGATGCTCGACGCCCTGAATGAAAAGTATTATGAGGAAAAGTACAAGGATTACGATGTACTTACCCAGACTCAGGAAAAGGGCATGACCAAGGAGCAGATTGACAAGTGGAACGAGAAGGCAAAGTCCGGCCTCTTGAACCACAACCAAACGATTGGCAAGATGATTTCCGAGATGCGTGAAGCTATCTATACACCTGTGGAATCTGTGGACAGCAAATACAACACCATGATGTCCATAGGTGTATCTTCATCAACCGATAGAGGCCACTTGACCTTGGATGAAGAAAAGCTAAAGAAGGCCTTGGCGGCTGACCCCGATTGTGTATACCAGCTTTTGACTTCTTCCGGTGAGAAAGTTGATAAAAAAGGCAAGACCTATACCGATTATGGCAGTGAAGGTGTAGCCCAGCGCATTGGCGATAAGGTCATGGATGTACTCAAAGAGATGAAGGATTATGCTGGTACATCTACAGAAGATGACAGCAGTACTTTAGGCAACCTAATTCGCGATATGAAGACTAAGATGTCGAATTTCAAGGTCATGATGTCGGCTTATGAGAATCTGCTTTACAAGAAGTATGATGCTATGGAAACCGCAATTCAGCGGCTCACTTATCAGTCCGGCTACATTACGGGACAATAATGCAAAACCTTTTAGGGAGGCAGGAATATGGTAAATAACGCAGCAGAAGCCTACAAACGTCAGCAAATCATGACGGCCACGCCTGAGGCACTTACCCTCATGCTATACAATGGCTGCTTGAAGTTCATGAACGAGGGCAAGGAAGCCGTGGAGGCAAAACAGTATGAACAAGCCAACACTTCACTCCAAAAGGCGCAGCAGATCATCTCGGAATTCCGCATAACGCTCAACATGGACTATGAGATATCCCATCAGCTATTGCCGCTCTATAACTATACCTACAAATGTCTGGTGGACGGCAATATGCAGAGCAATCCGGACCTGATTCAGGAAGCCATAGACATCATCAAGGAACTGCGTGATGCCTGGGCGCAGGCCATGAAGAAGGCCCGCCAGGAAGACGGCAGTACCCGTAATGCGCAAGGTGATAGCTATGTCAGCTGAAAAAGAAAACGGCCTGCAGCAGGCAAAGGAAAATTGGGAGATGTATTATATGCTGACCCAGGAACTGCTGAAGTTCATCAATCAGCAGGACATTGACCAGTTCCTGGAACTGGAAAAGCAGCGCAATACGGTAGTGGAGCGGATGAAAGCACTTCCAGAAACGGAGGATTACCGCAAAACTGCGGAGTGCCAGCAGCTTGTCGCCCAAATAAAACCTCTGGATATGCAGATTATCTACAAGGCCAGGGCCTGGCTCAACAAGTCGCGCCAGCAGAATGCTTCGGTGCATGCCTACGATTTGCAGAATATTGGCGGCTTGGGCAGCCTGCTCAATAAAAAATATTAAAAAATTACTTAAGAAATTACCGAAAAGCTCCGATATATCAAGTGTAAGGTAAAGATAATCAGCAAATCAATACAAGGACGGATTTATGGTCAGCTAGCAGCCATGCATTCATGTGGCGATTTGCTCATTATATAGCTTACGACAGTCAGGGATGGCTGTTACAAAATATTAATTTTTTCTACATTCAAGGAGGAAAAACATCATGGCAATGGTAGTAAAGAACAACATGTCGGCAATCTCGACTCTGAACACCCTGAACAAGAACTCCAGCGCACTGTCCAAGAGCCTGGAAAAAGTATCTTCTGGCATGAAGATCAACAGCGCAGCTGATGACGCTTCCGGTTACGCTATATCTGAACGTATGCGCGTTCAGATTCGCTCCCTGGATCAGGCTAATGCCAATACCCAGGCTGGCAACAGCATGCTGAAAGTTGCTGAAGGTGCTGTAAGCTCCACCGTTGATATCCTGAAGACTCTGAAAGAGAAAGTCATCAACGCAGCCAACGATACCAACACCGATGATGACCGTGCTACGATTCAGAAAGAACTGAACCAGAGCATCGACCAGATCGACGACAATGCTAACGTTACTTACAACGGCAAGTATCTCGTTGATGGTTCCAAGAACACGGTTGGTGATACTACTTGCACGGTTATGACCAACCAGTCGCTGAATACGG
>CADBYQ010000160.1 GCA_902798865.1 Pseudoselenomonas ruminantium
AAGGTTATGCTCTTTGATGAGCCGACCTCAGCCCTTGACCCGGAAATGGTCGGCGAGGTTTTGGACGTTATGCGCTCGCTCGCGAAAGACGGCATGACCATGGCCATTGTCACCCATGAAATGGGGTTTGCCCGCGAGGTGGCCGACCGCGTGCTCTTTATTGATGGCGGCGGCATCTTAGAGCAGGGAACGCCGGCGGAAATCTTTGAACATCCTCAGCAAGAACGGACCAAGAGTTTCCTTTCCAAAGTGTTGTAAAAAATCGTATACATTTGTCTGCATCTATAAGAAAACATTGACAATTCAATAAGTAACAATTATAATTATTATTGGGTCGTCGGGGGAGTGCCTGGCGGCAGGTTTTAAGCAACAGGAGGAATCTCAATGGTTGGTAAAGTGAAATGGTTCAGCGCTGAAAAAGGTTACGGCTTCATTGCTCGCGAGGATGGGGACGATGTATTCGTACATTTTTCCGCTATCAATGATGAAGGCTTCAAGACTCTGAACGAGGGTCAGGAAGTTGAATTTGACATTGTGGAAGGCGCACGCGGTCCGCAGGCTTCCAATGTCAGCAAAACGGCATAATTTTTTTATACGCTAATAAAAGCCTTCCGAAAAAAAGGAAGGCTTTTTTTATTTTTATTGAAAATAAAAGAAGGGTTTTGGCGCAGCTAGGCGAATATATACAGTATAAACCTCATAAGTTGCTAATTATCTGCAGGCAAAGTCCTGCGGCATCAAAGAAAGGGGATGTGTCGTATGGCAACATTCACTGTAAGAGGCAAGAACATCGAGATTACTCCTTCCCTGCGCGAGTATGTGGAAAAGCGCGTGGGCAAAGTCACCAAGTACTTTGAAAATGTTGGTGACATTTCGGTTCTTCTGACCGTATCGAAGGGGCGGCACATTGTTGAGGTGACGGTTCCTGTACAGGGCGGCATCCTGCTTCGCGGCGAGGAAGCCACGATGGATATGTATACATCGATTGACCTGGTCGTGGAAAAACTCGAACGCCAGATTCACAAACAGAAGACGAAATTAGCGCGCCGTTTCCGTGGCGGTGGTTTTAAGGCTGAGGCGCTTAAGTCTGCACCGGTTGAAACAGCAGTTGATGATGATGAATATCAGGTTGTCAAGACCAAGAAATTCGTGGTCAAACCAATGGATGTACAGGAAGCCATCATGCAGATGAACCTTTTGAATCACAATTTCTTCGTGTTCCGCAATTCCGAAACCGAAGATGTGCAGGTCGTTTACAAGCGCACCGATGGTAACTATGGTCTGATTGAATCCGGAAATTAACCGTTTGATAGGTGTTAATCCCTTCCCCAATGCCCGCATAGCTTGCAAAAGCTATGCGGGTTTTTTGCGCATACATATTTCAAGAAAATTTCCATAAGCAAAAGGATTTCCACTTTGGGTGTAGAAATAGAAAAACAAATGACTTTGAATTGGGATGTACGATATGGAGAGAGGATGGTATTTATGGGTATCAGGCAAAAATTTTATGTTTTAGCCGGTATAGTAGGCGCCTTAATGGCGGTCATTTCCATTATTGGCTTTTTTACAGCGGACAAAAATCTGGAGCAGGCAGTCGAGCAGGAATTGACGGCTACGATGAATGATGCTGCATCGCAGATGGATGGCTGGCTGGAGCAAAAGGGTGCATCTGCACAGTATGCAGCCGATTTGATGACGGAATTCAATGGGGATGAAACGCGTACCAAGAGCATTGCCTCCCTGGCAATTGGTGCTTCTGACCCGGAGATTCTCGATTTGAACATTGGTCTGGAAGATGGCTATTTTGCCTCTTATCGTACCCAGAATAAGAGCACTGGTTCATTGGACCCGCGTACCCGCCCCTGGTATAACGATGCCAAAAAAGCGGGGAAAATGGTCTTTACTGACCCGTATGTAGATAAGAATACCAATAAACTGGTGGTATCTGCGGCAGCACCGGTTAAAAAAGATGGGCAATTTTATGGGGCAATTTGTACAGATATTGATTTGGCCGTGGTGGATGCACAGGTGGACAAGCTGAAATACCACGGGGAAGCCGGTATGGCAGCTGTGGCCGATGACAAGACGGGCATGATTTTGGGAATTGGCACAGATGAGCAGATTGGTTCTCAATTTCAGGATTTGCCGGGAATTGGCAGCCATTTTGAGGAAATGCTGAAAAAGGGCACAGGTGTCTTTATTTTTGACAGTCCGCGTGATGGCAAGATGATTTGCGGTTATGCACTGGTACCCAGCACGGGCTGGCTGTTTGCGATGAGCGTACCTTATGACTATGTATTTGCATCGGTCAGCACGTTAAAAATGGTTTATGGTGTGCTGACGCTCGTAGGGGTAATTTTGGTTTTAGGTGTTTGCTTCCAATTTTCCGGTAAAATTACGAATCCCATCGAGGCCTTGGAGCACCATGCCCGCGAAATGGCAAAGGGAAATCTCTCACAGCAAAAGCTGGCGGTTACTTCCAGTGATGAAATTGGCTCGCTCACAAATGCGTTTAATACCATGAGTGAAAATCTGCGGGACCTTATCCGTCAGATGGCTACGACTTCAGAGCAGGTAGCAGCGTCCTCGGAAGAACTTACCGCGAACGCCCAGCAGTCGGCAGATGCATCTGTGCATGTGGCAGAAACAGTCGGTGATGTAGTGGGCAATGTGGCGCAGCAGCTCAGTGATATCAATAGCGCCAAGGGTAGTGTGGATGGCGTTTATCACGATATTGCAGAAATGTCTGCCAAGGCAAAACAGGTTACTACGGCGTCCAATCAGACGGCGGAAGCAGCCAAGAAAGGTGCTGACTTGATGGAAGAAGCCATCAGGAAGATGGGCGCTATCGAGCAGAGCGTGCTTTCGTCTTCGGAAGTGGTCAAGACTTTGGGCGAAAGTTCCCAGCAGATTGGGCAGATTGTGGAAGCTATTTCTTCCATTGCTCAGCAGACGAATCTCCTGTCCCTCAATGCGGCGATTGAAGCTGCCCGCGCAGGTGAGCAGGGCCGCGGCTTTGCCGTTGTCGCTGAAGAAGTCCGCAAGCTGGCTGCTGAATCGCAGGAATCGGCAGAGCAGATTAAGGAGCGGATTGCCTCCATTCAGAATGAGACGGCCAGAGCAGTGGAATCCATGCAGAGCGGCACAGAGGAAGTTACGCTCGGGACCAAGGCGATTCGCGATGTCGGCGAACAGTTCGAAGATATTATGAGCAAGGTCGATGCCATCAACAATCAGATGGAAGAAATCAACAGTGCCGTAACGGAGGTTTCCATTGGTGCCGAGCAGATTGTTACGGCAGTCGATGCCATTGACAACATCAGCAACAAGACTTCTGACAGCATGCAGACCATTTCCTCGGCAACGGAGGAACAGTCGGCATCCAATGAGGAAATCGCAGCAGCTTCGCAGGCACTGGCAACGCTGGCGACCAAGATGCAGGAGGCTGTAGGCAAGTTCCATGTCTGAGGCAGGCGCGCAGGGATGTGGAAATAATGCAGGAAGGAGAAGTAGATTATGGGCTTTATAAGAAATTTGAAGGTGGCACAAAAACTGGCCATTATTGGCGTTATGGCCTTTATTGCCACGGTAGTGGTCGGCTGGGTTGGTTATACCTCCATCAAAGCGGCGCGGGCAGATATGGAAGAACTTTATAATGAGGACACCATGAGCATTTACTATTGCTCGCAGGTGCGTTATAACACCCGCTACTCGCAGATTCAGGCGAGCTTGCAGCCTTATACCACCACCCCTGAACAACGTCAGGATAGAATGACGAAATTCAATAATGCCATAAGTGAAGCGGAAGACTTCATGAAGAAATATGAGGCATTGCATGCCAAGCACCCAAAACGGGCAGAAATGGCGGCCAAGGTGCGCAAGGACTTTGATGCCTATAAGGCCAATGCCGCACAGCTTTTGCAGATGAATGCCTATGAAGGTGATGATGAGCGTGCACCGATGAATTTCTATCAGGAAAAGGTTATGCCGCTGGCCGTGGCGATGTCCGGTGATTTGGAAGCCGTCCAGAATAGAAGTTTGGAGGATGCCAAGAAGGGCCTGGACAAGGGCGAAGAAGACATGAATAATGCGGTTTTTCGCATGATTGCCACTTGCGCCGTGATTATCGTGGTGCTCACGCTGGCGATTGCCTTTGTGACCAAGCAGATTATCGACCCCTTGAAGCTGGTTATCCTGGTTTGTGAAAAGCTTTCCCGCGGCGATTTCCGTACGGGCGGCAAGATTGGCACTGTCGAGCGCAGTGACGAGTTTGGCCGCATGGAAGCCGCTGTTCGCGATATGCGCATCACGGTCAACAATCTGATTAAGAAGGTCATTACCTCGACGGAACAGTTGGCGGCTTCCTCGCAGGAACTTACCGCGACAGCCCATCAGTCGGCACTGGCTTCTGAGCAGGTAGCACAGCGCGTAACGAGTTCTGCCGGCGCGGTTATCGAGCAGCAGAAGGACGTTGAGGAGGCCATGGAATCTATTGACAACACCATGCGCTCCATCGAGAACCTCAATCAGACTGCCGGTGAAGTTACGGCCAATGTCACCGAATCCCATAAACAGGCACAGGATGGCAGCAGTGCCATCGTCACCTTCATGGAGAAGGTGGGTGACTACAGGATTACGGAGCCTACAAACAAAATCCGGGGAACTTTCTCGGACAGCATCGAAGCCTATACATCAGAAGTGGGCAAGTGGTTCAAGAAGTCATCGAAAAACCGCGATGTGCTAGAAGCGAAAGTGAAAACCACTCTGATGCCGATGCTGGAGGAAACTTTCAACCTGCATGCCAAATATGTCAGGCATCTGCACTCTGTGACCGCCATCGGGCAGCATCTTTACTCCCTCATGCTGCTCAATCAAATCAGTCAGATGGTCAAGTTGTTGAATGAGGAGAACAATCGCTTTCTGCTATCCGAAACTGCCAATTTCCTGCGTAATGTCATCAACAATCCAGACATTCCTTTCATCTACGAAAAGACAGGCGCTTCCATCAAACACATCATGATAGATGAATTTCAAGACACCTCCACCCTTCAATGGAGCAACTTCAAGCCACTCATCATGAACAGCTTGGCGATGGACGGTTCGTGCCTGATTGTTGGTGATGTGAAACAAAGCATCTACCGTTTCCGCAATTCAGACTGGCAGATTCTGAACAATATTGAGAAGGACAAGGATTTGGCAGCGTACATCGGAGACATTCCTGCCA
>CADBYQ010000161.1 GCA_902798865.1 Pseudoselenomonas ruminantium
AAACAGGGCGAATATCTGACCAAAGACAAGCTGCAGCGGGCTATTTGGTTGCTGTCGGATTTGGCTGGAGCCGATGCCAAAGCGGTGCTTTCCCGCGGTTCTGAACCGGGAACGGTGCATGTGGAGATTGACCTCAACAAACATAAGGGGAAACAAGGGCTTATCACGGCAGATAATTACGGCAACCGTTATACGGGTTACAATGAAGTGAGCATCGATTATGACTTTTGGAATCCTGTAAACGAAGGTGACCATTTTGCTGTAGGCGGACTCATGACCGGCAGGCATTTATACAATTATGGTCTTAATTATTCGATACCCATAGTGGTAGATGGCCTGCGGGCATCTGTGGGTTACAATGTCCTGCATTACAACATGGGCGCAGAGTATAATACATTGGATGCTGTAGGAAAAGCACGGATTGCCAGTGTTGGTTTGGACTATGCCATCCGCCGCAGCCAGAAGAACAATCTTTATGCAGGGATACGCTATGAATACAGTTCTTTGCAGGATGAGTACCGGGCGTTTAATGCGACAGATGATAAGCATGGTCATGCAGGGATTCTCGCCTTGTATGGTGATGAAACTGACCATTATGGCACGACCTTTTGGCGCATTGAACATAAGTTTGGTACCGTGGGCTATTCGCGGGCCGGCATCAGTGGCGGGAATACGCATGGTTCCTATTACAAGCTCAAAGGTTCCATCCTGCGCCGTGAGGACTTGAACCGCCGCTGGTATCTGTTGCTTTCTGCACGTGGACAGTGGGCATACAGCGATTTGGATTCTTCGGAACACTTGAGCCTGGGCGGATTCAATGGTGTGCGTGCCTATCCCTCCAGTGAGGCATCTGGTGACCGTGGCTATATTGCGCGGGCGGAACTGCGCCATTTGATTCCGCTGAAAGAGCAGGATAAGCAGTTGCAGTTGGCGTTTTACTTCGACCACGGCGGTGTACTCCGTATGAGCAATGCCGGCGACTTTTACCGGCATTTGGAAGGGGCAGGCATAGGCCTGATTTATTCCCGCTATGAAGATTGGTTTATTCGTACCGATTATGCGTGGAAGGTCGGCCCGGAACGGTCTACCAGCGACCCCAGCCATCATGGGGGACGTTTCTGGATTCGTGCCGGTGTCTACTTTTAATGAAAAAAGCGATTTGCACAGCCTTGTTTGACTGTGCAAATCGCTTTTGTTTTATGGTTGGAAAACGTCTTTATGCTGATTGATGATCTCGCCCATCAGCATTTTGCCCAATACATCCGGGTGAAGACCGTCAATGGAGAATTTGGTATCCATGACCTTATGGGATGAATCGTAGAAGTATGGCTCAAGATCAATATAATAGGGCTGGCTGCGCACCCAGTTGTTCACCTGCTGGAGTTTTACATCCCAACGTCTATCGGTGATGGTATGGAAGGCAAACTGGATGTTGGCCGGGTTAATGGGCATCAAAGTGAGGAAGATGGGGCGAATATCGTTGGCCTCACATTTTTGCCGGATGGCCTCCAAATCGTTGATGATGAGTTCCGGCTGCAGATTCGGCGCCCGCAGGCTGTTGGTACCTGTGAGAATCAAGAGATTTTTCGGCTTGAAGGGCAGAACATCCTGGTCAAAACGCTGCAGGGTCATCGTGGAGGTGTCGCCGCTGCGTCCGAGGTTCAGGCAGGGAAAATCAAAATAAGTGGTGTAGCTGTATTCGAGCGCTGCCGGAGAGTTGGATACGGCACCGCCGCCATGGGTAATGCTGTCACCGAGCACCGCTACCGGCACGCGTTCCGGCTGCTGATTGACCACGAAGTGAGCGGTATCCGACCAGACGCCAACGGGATTACCGGCCTTGTCGATTCCCCGTACCCGCCAGTAGTAATCGCCGGCGTAGGGGCGAGGATATTCATCATAGCAGGCAGTAGCGGAATCGACTACTTTGCGCCAGGCGGCATCGGCAGTCGGTGCATTGTCGTTTTCGGCTGCGGGCGGATGAATCATTAACTCCACCTCATAGCGTTCGATATTATGCAGGGGAATCCATTGGTAGACCGGATAGATGGGCATTTCAAAATTCGGCATCTGGTCATATTCATTCAGCAGGGGATGGTCCGGCTGAGGAAGATTGGCATCAATATAGAGTTCTTCTGTGGGCGAAAACTCCCCAATCGGCTGATGGTGAATATCGAGTGCCCGAACCCGCCAATAGATGAATTTCCGATTGGCGTATTTTTTGAGGTCTGCCTGCCAGCCGTTGGTGAAAATCAGCTGTGTGCTTTCCAAATGGTTGTTTTTATCCGCGGCGGTACCGCCTTCCTGCGCAGGCTTGCCGGAGAGCAGTTCCACTTCATAGCAGACCGCATTGGGAACGGAGTGCCAGACGAGGAAGGGCATAAGACTGGCGGGGTGTTCCTCGCTGTAATGGGAGATTACCGACGGACTTACAGGCTGTTTTGTATGCAAAGGATTCTCGATGGGGCGCGAAGGCTCAGTCAACTGCCCAAACATACCATAGGCCGTCACCCGATAGTTCATGGGAATGGCGCTGGGGGGCAGTTCATAGCTGGCGTTCATCGTGTAGTCGCTGCCCCAGAATTTTGACTCCGGTTCGCCTTCGACCAGTCCTGTAGTGGGTGAATAAGTCTCCACCTTATAGAAGCAGGGATAGGGCAGAGGGTCCCAGGACAGGGTGAGCTTGCCGTCCTGCTCGTCAAAGGAGGCAGAAATCTCCATAGAGCGCAGGCCCATCAGGTCCGTTTTCTCTGCCATATAAGCTGATAAGATGGTAAAACCAAGGATAATCAGCGTGAATAACAAAAATTTCTTCATAAAAATAACACCAACATTAACAGGATTTTCTTGCATTGTCTATAATATATTAATTAGTATAGCATACTTTTGAGGTGATGTGAAAATGAAAAAGCAAGGGTTAGTAATTGTACATACCGGAAACGGCAAGGGCAAGACTACTGCCGCATTAGGACTGGCTATCCGCGCCTGGGGCGATGGTTTCCGCATTTTGATTCTGCAGTTTATCAAGGGGGGCTGTACCTATGGTGAGCTGAAGACGATAGAAACATTGAAAAATATCGATGACCGCATAGAAATTGACCAGGGAGGATTGGGCTTTACCAATAAGGGGCCGACGACACAGGAAGAACATAAGGCCGCAGCACAGGAAACGCTCAAGCGTGCCAAAGAAGAAATCCAAAGCGGCAAATGGGATTTGATTATCTTGGATGAAATCAACTATGCCGTGAAATATGAGCTGATTGCAGAAAGCGATATGCTTGAACTTCTTGACCTGCGTCCCGAAGACCTGCATCTGGTGATGACCGGCCGGGATGCGGCAGATGCTCTGGTGGAGCGGGCGGATCTGGTCACGGAGATGAAGGAGATTAAACATCCCTACCAAAAGGGCATTAAGGCACAGAAAGGAATCGAATTTTAACATTTACCTTGCCAAAATGGTTGTAAAGTTGTAAACTTGTAACTATATTCGTATCTTGATACTTAGGAGAGTGGAAGAATGATTAGCGATAATGTAAAAAAAGGCGCTACCCGTTGTGCGCATCGTTCCTTGTTTCATGCCAATGGCTATGGCCCGGAGGACTTAAATAAGCCGTTGATTGGTATTTGCAACTCCTTCAATGAAATTATTCCCGGCCATATTCATCTGCGGGAAATTGCGGAAGCTGCCAAGCTCGGTGTAGCTGCTGCCGGCGGTACGCCAATTGAATTCCCGGCTATTGGTGTCTGCGATGGTATTGCCATGGGCCATACGGGCATGAAATATTCGCTGGCGAGCCGTGAACTTATCGCTGATTCCGTAGAAGCTGTGACGATGGCTTCCGGCTTTGACGCATTGATTCTGATTCCGAACTGCGATAAGGTTGTACCGGGTATGTTGATGGCAGCAGCCCGTTTGAATATTCCGGCAGTTGTGGTATCCGGCGGCCCCATGTTGCCGGGACGTTATAAAGGTCGCGATGTCAGTGTCAGCCAGGCCTTTGAAGCTGCCGGCAAATTTGCCGCTGGCGATATGACTGCCGAAGAAATGGAAGATTTGGAAGCAAAATGCTGCCCGGGCTGCGGCTCCTGTGCAGGGCTCTTTACCGCCAATACCATGAACTCCCTGTCGGAAGTGCTCGGTATGGCACTGCCGGGCAATGGCACGATTCCTGCCGCTTACACCGGCGGCCGTCGTTTGCTGGCCAAACGTGCCGGGGCTGTGGTGATGGAACTTTTGAAGAACAACATTCGTCCCCGCGATATCTTGACCAAGAAGGCCTTTGAAAATGCCATCACCGTAGATATGGCGATTGGCGGTTCTTCCAATACGGTGCTGCACCTCACGGCCATTGCCCATGAAGCAGGCATTGAGATTCCGGCGCCGCTCTTTGATGAGATTTCCCGCCGTACGCCGTATATTGCTAAACTCAGCCCGGCCGGCAAACATCATATGGTCGACCTCAACGAAGCGGGCGGCATTTCGGCGGTGATGAATGAATTGTCCAAGAAGGATCTCATTCATCTGGACGCATTGACCGTTACGGGAACCATGGGGGATAGAATCAAGAATACGCCGGTGGAAGATAACACGGTGATTCATTCCGTGGAAACGCCGTATCGTCCCGAAGGCGGCATTGCTGTGCTCAAAGGCAATTTGGCACCGGATTATGCCGTGGTCAAGGCATCGGCCGTAGCAGAAGATATGCTGACTTACACTGGCAAGGCAAAATGCTACAACTCGGAACCGGAAGCCTGCGATGCCATTATGAATGGGGAAATCCATGATGGGGATGTTGTAGTCATTCGCTACGAAGGCCCCAAGGGCGGCCCCGGCATGCAGGAAATGCTCAATCCAACCGCCGTTATCACAGGTCGCGGCCTTAAAGTCGGCCTGATTACCGACGGCCGCTTCAGCGGCGCCAGCCAGGGAGCATGCGTGGGACACGTTTCCCCGGAAGCTATGGAAGGCGGGCCTATTGCCCTCATTGAAGATGGGGATGAAATCACCATTGATATTCCGAACCGCAAGCTGGAACTTAACGTCAGCGATGAAGTGCTTGCAGAGCGCCGCGCTAACTGGCAGAAGCCGGAACCCAAAATCAAGCATGGGTATTTGGCACGGTATGCACGCATGACTACTTCGGCTAGTACCGGGGCAGTTG
>CADBYQ010000162.1 GCA_902798865.1 Pseudoselenomonas ruminantium
GAGGGCGGCGTGATGTACTGGAAGCCATGCGCAGCCACATAGCGCTGGGACTGCTGGTCATAGGACGCTATGCGGTGACGCACGAGCTGATGCGTAAGCACCCGGCTCACGCCTTCAATGCCGAAGGTGAAGCTGGCATGTTCCAATGTGGAACCATGGCCCAGAGCCACCATGCGGCGCACCATTTCCTTGACCTTTTCATCACTTAACTTTTCCGCCAGTTCCTCAGCACCACTGGCTGAGTAACAGAGACGGGCTGCCATAGCCACTGCCCGCTCCGGCTCTGGCGTATAGTTTAAGAGTTTTACCTTAATCATTCGTTACTGTTTCTCCCTGATTTCCTTCATCATGGCCTGCGAGATAATCTGGAAGGACATTTCCGCAATCTCGTAGAGCCGCTCGTTCTGCTCGGAGAGGTAGAGACTGCCGAGCAGGGCTTCAAAGCCGGTACTGGCATGATACTCCGCCACACTGGCACTGCGCGGCGCATGGCTCTTGGCATTACGCCCCCGGCGGTAGATGGCTTTTTCCTCCTCGGTCAGTGCTCCCTCAATACCCTGATAGGCTTTCGCCTGCCAGACAGCCGAAACCATCTGGGCACTGAAGGAATGCAGTGCCTGCACCTTGGCCTGCTCATAAGAGAGCAGGCGGGTGCGCATGTAGAGATGGAAATACGCATCCCCGACATAGGCGAGTACCAACGGATTGAGCTGCTTGACGTCCACATCCTTGTAACGCTGCAGTATCCCACCATCACCATCAGGCTGGAACATCATTTCGACGAGCATCTTAAAATGGTCAAACTTCATGCCTTTTTCCACCGTACCCCGTTAGGCGTATCCTCAAGGATAACCCCCGCTTCCTTGAGTTCGTCACGGATTTTATCAGCCAGTGCCCAGTTCTTTTCCTTGCGGGCATCCTGACGGATGTTGATGATTAAGTCCATGAGCTTATTTGCCAGTTCATCATCGGCAGTATCTTCCTGCTCGAAAATACCGATAATGCCCGTCATCAGCTTATAGGCCTCAGCAACCTTGGCAAAGTTTTCGCTGTCGAAGGCTGCGCCCTTGTTCATCACATCCTGATAATAGATGTTGATGTCCTTGGACAGGGCAAAAATCTGACTGATGGCCAGTGCCGTATTGAAGTCATCATCCATCGCTTCATGAAACTCCTGGACATAGGCCGCAGCCTTTTCGGCCAGTTCCTTAGCCGTATCGCTCGAACCGGTCTTAGCCAGCAGTTCATCCATAAAGCCCTTGGACTGTGACAGACGATTGAGGCTGGTCTGTGCTTCCTTCAACCGTTCATCACTGAAATCCAGCGGGCTTCTGTAATGCGTCTGCAGGATGAAGAAACGCACCACTTCGCCCGGATATTCCGCAAGGATATCCTTGACCGTGAAGAAGTTATTCTTGGACTTGGACATCTTCTCGTTATGAATCGTGATAAAGCCATTATGCAGCCAGTACTGGGCAAAACTGTGTTCATCCCCAATGCAGGCCTGACTCTGGGCAATTTCATTTTCATGGTGCGGGAAGATGAGGTCACTGCCGCCGCCATGGAAGTCAAACTTCTCACCGAGGTATTTCAGCGACATCGTAGAACACTCGATATGCCAGCCCGGACGGCCTTTGCCCCAGGGGCTGTCCCAGCTCGGTTCGCCCGGCTTCGCAGCCTTCCAAAGAGCAAAGTCCATGGGATGTTCCTTGCGCTCGTCCACATCAATGCGGGCACCAGCCTGCATGTCCTCAAGCTTGCGACCGCTGAGCTTGCCATAACCGGCAAATTTTTCCACGCGATAGAACACATCCCCATTATCCACCGCATAGGCATAGCCCTTGTCCACGAGCTTCTGTACCATGGCGATAATATCGGGAATGGTTTCGCTGACGCGGGGATAAATGTCGGCGCGCTTGACATTAAGCGCATCCATAGCCTTGAAATAGGCATCAATGTAACGACCGGAAATGTCGCTCCACTTTACGCCTTCCTCATTGGCCGTGCGGATAATCTTGTCGTCCACATCGGTAAAATTCTGAATGTAACGCACCTTGTAACCCTTATGTGCCAAATAACGGCGGATTACATCCCAGGTCACAAACGGACGAGCATTGCCGATATGGGGATGGTTGTAAGGCGTAACGCCGCAGCAGTAGATGCTGGCCTCACCCTCTTTTAAGGGCTTGAACTCCTCCTTGCTGCGCGTCATCGTGTTGTAAACTTTTAACATCTATAGAAAACCTCCTGCTTGAAGTACTCAAGCTTTTTCGATACCTGCCACCGCATAGGCAGAGATACCTTCTTCATTGCCGGTAAAGCCAAGCTTTTCCTCGGTTGTGGCCTTGACATTGACCTGATCTAGTTCAATTCCCAGCACACGCGCGATATTTTCGTTCATCTGCGGGATAAAATCCTTCATCTTCGGTTTCTGCGCCACAATCGTCGCATCCACATTACCGGTCACATAGCCCTTTTCCCGGATAAGCTCTGCCACATGTGCCAAGAGCTTCATGCTGTCAGCGCCCTTGAACTGCGGGTCGGTATCCGGAAAATGACGGCCAATATCGCCCAAGGCTGCTGCCCCCAAAAGCGCATCCGCTACAGCATGCAGGAGCACATCTGCATCCGAATGCCCCAAAAGTCCTAAAGAATGCGGGATTTCCACGCCCCCGATAATCAGCTTGCGGCCTGCCACCAAGCGATGGACATCATAGCCCATGCCAAATCTCGTCATTTGTCATCCTCCTTCAGCCACGCCTGCCGCGCCTTGCTGGCAGCAGCCTGCAGATTGCTTGCTTCCTCATCTGCCGTACACTGCAAAAAGGCCTCCGCAATCAGCAAATCCTCCGGCGTAGTCACCTTGATATTGCGGTAGTCACTTTTTACTACCGCCACAGGCACACCAATGCGCTCTACCAGACTCGCATCGTCTGTGCCCAGGAAATTATCCTGCAAAGCCTGTTCATTGGCCTTCAGCAAAATATCCTTGCGGAATCCCTGCGGCGTCTGCACTTCCCACAAGGTACTGCGGGGCGGCGTGGATTCTACCAAGCCATCCTTATCCACAACCTTAATGGTGTTTTTCGCCGGCACCGCGGCAATGGCCCCGCCTTTTGCACGGGCACTGTCAATTACCGCCTGAATGGTCTTTGTCGTGACCAACGGCCTTGCCGCATCATGCACCAGTACCACATCAGCAGTATCAGCTACCCGCTGCAGCCCATTGTAAATGGAATACTGCCGCTCACTGCCGCCAGCCACCACCTGAAACGGCTTTAAGCCAGCCACCTTTTGCAACTGTCTTTCCACGGCAGCCACTTCATCAGCAGCCACAACGACAATCAATTCTCCCACTTCTTCCACCGCGGAAAAAGTCTTCAAGGTGCGGGTAAGTATCGGCTCGCCCCCCAAAGTCAGGAGCACTTTATTTATACCAGCCTGCATTCGTTTTCCCTGCCCGGCGGCAGGAAAAATAATACTGACCATGAAATCACTCCTAGAAAAGCCAGCCCCCTCCCCAGGGGGCTGCTTTTATTTAATTTTTCGGCTTGGCAAAAATCATGCGTCCTGCCGCCGTCTGCAGAGCAGAAGTCACTTCCACCTCGATGGTTTCGCCCATATAGCGATTGCCGTTTTCCACGACAATCATGGTGCCATCTTCGAGATAAGCTACCCCCTGACCTGCCTCCTTGCCGGATTTGACAATGGCTACCTGCATGGATTCCCCAGGAATAACCACAGGTTTTACCGCATTGGACAGGGCATTGATATTGAGTACCTCTACCCCCCGCAGTTGCGCCACCTTGTTGAGGTTGAAATCATTGGTAATGATTTTGCCCCCCACCTGCTGGGCCAACTGAACCAGCTTGGAATCGACCTCGGGAATATCCTCGAAGTCCTCCTCGGTGATTTTGACCTTCATGCGGCTTTCCTGACGGATTTTCTGCAAAATGTCCAAACCGCGCCGTCCACGTACACGTTTCAGCGCATCAGCGGAATCGGCAATATGCTGCAATTCCTCCAAAACAAAAACCGGAATCAAGAGCGTGCCTTCCAAAAAGCCCGTCTCGCAAATATCCGCGATACGGCCGTCAATAATGACGCTGGTATCCAGCAATTTGTAGCAGGGCGTATCCTCTGCTGCAGCAGGCACAGCCTTAGGTGCTGCCTGTTTCGTTTCCCGCATTTTGACCAATTCCTTCATAAATTTAGGAATAAAGTCAAAGATACTCACCAATTCCTGACGCTTTTTTATCATGATATGAATACCAAGATAGCCCAGCACAATGCTGAACACAACCGGGATATACTCACCCACTACGGGAATCTTGGAAAAAGCATAGCCCAGCAAATTTGCAATAATGAGTCCGATAAGTAAACCAATGGCACCAGCAATAACATCATGCGTAGGCATTTTGTTCAGCTGTGCCTCCACAAAAACGGCAAAACCCTTGATTTTGCGGATAAAGAACGGGGAAAGCAGAAAACCAACAGCAGCACCTGCAACTGCCCCAAAGAGAATGCTCAGAAAACCGGCAATGGAGAGTTTAAAAAAGCCCATTTCCGTTTCCAGCACCTCTGTACTGATAAAAAAGGTCAAAAACGGCGTTGCCAAATTGAGCAGTGCCCCCCCGGCAATAGCCGCAAGTAGAATAATGAAAAAACGTAAAACTCGGTCTAACATCTTCACACCTCCCTTCTATAATGAATAACTTGCATAACTTTAAGTATAGTAAATTTTCCCTGCCTATGTCAACGAAAAAGCCCCGCAAACGGCAAAAAAATACGGACAGCCAAGCATCAGCTATCCGAAATATTCACTTTACGCATTGTTTGCGGCCAGGATATCGTCCATCCAGACGGCTACTTCGTCAGGACTCTTGTCACAGGCATAGACCAGTTCGCTGACGACAATCTGCCGCGCCAAATCCAACAGCCTGCGCTCACCTGCCGATATGCGCCGTTCCCGTTCCTGCACGACCAGATTGCGGGTAACCGCTGCCGCATCGCAGATATCGCCGGATTTCAAGCGTTCCAGACTGGTTTGATACCGCCGATTCCAGGTGCCCAGCAAGCGTTCCGGCTCGTCCTCAAGCACGTCACGCACTTCATCTACACGAGCCTCCGGAATCACATCACGCA
>CADBYQ010000163.1 GCA_902798865.1 Pseudoselenomonas ruminantium
CCAAAGATGACTTTGAACACCTGGCGCAAACTTTGGACAGGGTCTGCAATCACTACAATATGCCCATCGTCACCGATCTTGACGAGAAACTGCAGGAAAAGCTCACCGACATCTTAGCTCCTGAATTCCACGCCATCCCCACCGCCTCCACCATGGCAGAATATCAGGAACGGATTTTTTGCCAAATGACGCAGCAACAGTGCTATTTAATCGACTATCTGCAGGAAATCGACTTTGCCCTGATTCAAGGCCCGGCCGGCACAGGCAAGACCATGCTGGCACTGGAAAAAGCCCGTCAGTTGAATCGCCGTGGCGAATCCGTCTTATTTCTGTTGTTCAACCATCACCTTGTAAAAGATTTGCAAAAAAAATACGCTCATGAAATGCCGTTGGTAAAATTTACCAACATACATGGTTATGTAGCCAATGCGATGAATCAAAATGTCACTGACGAAGATATCACTTCTTTTTTGAAAACCTCTCTAAAACAGGGCAGATGGCCTTACAAGCATATCATCATCGATGAAGGGCAGGATTTGGCCGATTGGAACAAATATTTATACAAAATAGCGCAGCAGGAACACGGTTGTTGTTATATCTTCTACGACAAACATCAACTGGTTCAAAAGCGCAATCTTGATTGGATAAAGATGTTTGAATGCCGGTTGGTCTTAACCCGCAATTGCCGCAATACAAAATCCATCGCCAAAACATCCGGTGCCCCCATCGACCTTACAGAGATAAAAATGCGCCGCGAGGATACCGGTGTCGGCCTTATCCCACGTTTTTTCGCCATTTCCTCTAAACAGGATTATCTGAATGGCATTCAGAAACTATGTGAATATTATCTGCAACAGGATTTTCGTCCCGAGCAAATAACCTTACTCACGCTAAACAAATTGACGGACAGCACCTTGTATAATCACGTCTGTAATCATCCGCGCTCAGCACTGGGCAAACTGATCGCCCCGGATGAGCGGACCACAGACAGGATTTTGCTGACCACAGCCAGAAAATTCAAAGGGTTGGAATCACCGGTCGTAATCATTGTCGATTTAAACAAAGATGTTTTTATTGATGATGAAAGTCGGCGCAATTTCTACGTTGGTGCTTCCCGAGCCAGGAATTTTCTGGAGCTTATCGGCAATCTGACGACAGCAGACGAAAAAGATATGGCCTGTCAGCTGACACATCAGGAGGATGTAAGAATTCCCCGCTTTACACTGATCAGGGAATTAAACATCAACATCGGCCAACTTGCGGATATTTAACAGGATAGCCCCCTTTACCAATCAACGCATTAGTGCTAAAATATGACTCATGGCAAAAGATGACATCATTGCTGTGAGTCATACTTTTATGAACAGGATTAATCTTAGCATATAAGAAACTGCCCGGATTGTCAGAAACCGGGACAGCTTTAGGGGAATATGCTTATTAAGGTTATCTTCCGTAATCAGTAAACAACAAGGCTGTGAAAGCATCTTTGCCGTTCTTTCGAGAACGCATTGCTTTACAGCCTTTTTCTTTTGCCTAAAAAATATTCATCTTTATGAGGAGGTTTTTTTGTGCAAAAAATCATCAAAAAAATTGTCGACAATCTGGCACTGCTCGTGGTCGCCATTGGTATTTTGGGCGCCTGGCTGCCGGAAACGCTGACCTGGGTTGGGCCTTATGTTTCCTGGATGCTGGGCATTGTCATGTTCGGCATGGGCATGACGCTGAAGGTAGAGGATTTTCAGCGCGTTCTTCAGCACCCCAAAGAAGTGGCTATCGGCGTAGGCGCCCAGTTCATCATCATGCCACTGGTGGCACTGGCCTTAGTCAAGGTCTTTGCCTTGCCGCCGGAACTGGCCATCGGCGTTATTCTCGTAGGTACCTGCCCCGGCGGTACGGCCTCCAATGTCATTGCCTACCTGGCCAAGGGTGATGTGGCACTCTCCGTATCCATGACGATGACCACGACGCTCCTGGCCCCCATCGTAACGCCGGCGCTGACCTATTTCCTCGCCGGTGCCTGGATTGATATTTCCTTCACGGCCATGATGATTTCCATTGCCCAGATGGTACTGGCGCCGGTAATCCTCGGCCTGTTGGTACACCACTTTATGGCTGACACGACGAAAAAAATCATGCCCGCCATGCCTTTGGTATCGGTAATCTGCATCGTGCTGCTGGTCGGCTGTGTGGTGGCACTCTCTGCCAGCAAGCTGGCTACGGTTGGCCTTACCATGGCCGCTATCGTCATCCTGCACAATGCCTTTGGGCTGGCACTCGGCTTTACCGCCGCCAAACTTTTGCACATGGATGCCCGCAAGGCGCGTACAGTTGCTATCGAAGTGGGCATGCAGAACTCCGGCATGGCCGCGAGCCTTGCCGTCATGTACTTTAACCCCGCCGCCGCCCTGCCTGGTGCCATCTTCAGCGTCTGGCATAATGTTTCCGGCTCGCTTGTGGCCAATTTCTGCGTGCGCCGGGACAATCGTGAATCGCAGGAAGCCCCTGCCCCTGCTTACAACAATTAAGGAGAATCTGCTATGAAAATTTTAACCACCATTCAAGAGATAAAAGCCTACGCCGCCGACTGCAAAGCCCAGGGCAAAACCATCGGCCTTGTGCCCACTATGGGCGCCCTGCATGAAGGCCATCTGACGCTTATGCGTGCCGCTCGTGAAAAATGCGATATCGTCATCGCTTCGGTCTTCGTCAATCCCACGCAGTTTGGGCCTAACGAGGATTACGACGCCTATCCGCGCCAGTTTGCCGCAGACTGCGAAAAGCTCGAAAGCGTAAACGTCGACGCCGTCTTCCATCCGGAACCCGCCGAAATGTACCCGGAAGGCTACTGCACCTATGTCAACGTGGATGGCGATATCACCCACAAGCTCTGCGGTGCCCAGCGCCCCGGGCATTTCCGCGGCGTAGCTACGGTTGTCACCAAACTCATCAACCTCGCTCGCGCTGACGAAGCCTTCTTTGGACAGAAAGACGCCCAGCAGGTCACGGTTATCCGCCGCTTTGTCGAAGACCTCAACATCAACGTGCATATCAACATGGTACCCATTGCCCGTGAAGACTCTGGTCTTGCCCGCAGCTCCCGCAACACCTATCTGTCCGCTGAGGAAAAAGAAGCTGCGCTTGTCCTCTCCCGCAGCCTGAAGGAAGCAAAAACCGCCTTTGCCCAGGGCGAAACCCAAGTAGCGGCGCTGGAAAATATCGTTAAAGACGAAATCAGCAAAGAGCCCATGGCTTCCATTGACTATGTCAAGGCCTACGCTTACCCTTCGCTCAAACCGCTGACCGAAGTAAATGAGGACACCCTGCTGGCCATTGCTGTAAAAATCGGCAAGACCCGCCTGATTGATAACGTAATTCTCTCCGCTTAACGAAAGGAACCACCAAATGCTCTTAAATATGCTCAAAGGAAAAATTCACTGCGCCACCGTTACCGAAGCTAACCTTGCCTATATGGGCAGCATCACCATCGACGAAGAACTCATGGAAAAAGCCGGCATCCTGCCCAATGAACGCGTGCAGGTTGTCGACAACAACAACGGTGCCCGACTCGAAACCTACACCATCCCTGGCCCCCGTGGCTCCGGCGTAATCTGCCTCAACGGCGCCGCCGCCCGTCTCGCCCAGCCAGGAGATATCGTCATCATCATGGCCTATGCCCTGTTCACCGAAGAAGAAGGCCGCGCCCATAAACCAAAGGTTGTTATGGTGGACGAAAAAAATAAGGTCAAAGAAGTCCGTACCGTAGAGTATCACGGACAGACGCATTAAATCTTTATTAATTTTTCCCTGGTACAATGCTATAATACAAGCAACAGAGAACATAGAATCAGAAAGTCCCCGCGATGGCAGTCACGGGGGCTTTTAGATTATAAATTTTTTTGCCCGAGCACAGAAGGAATTTGCCCTTCTCTTTCGAATATACTATACTTAGGGATAAGAGAAATGACAAAGGAAGGTAAGGCAATGGTTACGATAAAACAAATCGCGGAACTCTGCGGAGTGTCCCGCGGCACAGTAGACAGAGTCCTGAACAAACGTGGTAACGTCAAGCCGGAAAAAGAGCGGCTGATTATCGAAATGGCCAAGAAACTCAACTATCGGCCAAACCCTGCCGGCAAGGCTTTGGCCGCCCGTAAAAAACACCCGGTAGTGGGTGTGGTGATTGCTTCCGAAGGTGTACAATTTTTTGACGATGTGCTCGCTACCATGCATCGTGCTGCCGACCGCTTTTCCTCCTATGGCATGGAGGTCATCTGGCGCAGCATGAAAGGCTTTGATGCCGCCGAACAATGCCGTGTTATCGACGAACTAAAGGATAAAATCAGCGGTCTGATTATCAACCCAGTCAACGACCCGTTGGTCATTGCGAAAATTGATGAATGCGTAGACAACGGGATGTTTGTCGTAACGCTGAACAACGACGTAGAAGCCAGCCGCCGCCATTGCTATGTGGGCAGCGACTACCTGCAGGGCGGCCGCACCGCCGGGGCGCTCCTCAAGATGATTTGCCCCACCACCTTGAAGGCCGGCGTGCTCTTGGGCTCACTGAATATGCTGGGCCACAATCAAAGACTGGAAGGATTTCAGGAGGTCATGTATAACCATCCCGATTTCACCCTGATGGGTGTAGCCGAAACCGCCGATGATGACCTGCAGGCTTACGAGGCTGCCCGCCAGTTGATTGCCGACAATCCGGAAATCAACGCCATTTTCGTGGTATCCTCCGGCGGCTACGGCACGGCCCGTGCCATTCAGGCGGCCAGCCGCGAAGACATCATCATCGTGGCCTTCGATACCATCCCCAGTACCATCGAAATGATGAAAAAGGGGCTTATCAAAGCCGCCCTCTACCAGCACCCCCACCAACAGGGCCGCCGTGCCATGCAGGTGATGTTTGATTACCTCGTAAATGGCAGCCTGCCAGAGAAAAAAGCCTATATTATGCGCAACGAAATCCGTATTGCGGAAAACGTTGCCGATTAAAAAAATCTCCACAAGTACAACATACTTGTAGAGACCCCCATAAGTTAGACCAAGAAATCTAACTTATGGGGGTCTTTTTATGGCAAAATATAGTGCAGAATTTAAATTTGAAGTAGTCCAAGAG
>CADBYQ010000164.1 GCA_902798865.1 Pseudoselenomonas ruminantium
CGTTATAACGCCTTTGCTCTTATTTCTTCCTCATATTTCTGAAATTCATACTTCATTTGCTGAACGCATGGCGGCAAATGGCATCGCCCAACTGCTCTTTCCCAATATAATTGCCGCTGAATTTGCCCAGATTCCATTCAAATGCTCCAAATTATCTTAGCTTTTTCTATTCGCCATAAATATCCTTATCTCCTTTATCTCTCCGCATTTTTATCGTCTCCTGCACCAGCCTCTCCCCCATGGGGCTGAACATCGCAACCAGTCTGGACGGCCTGCTTACGGAATTTGACCACCTCATCGGCTAAAAGGATGATGGCAAGGTGGCAAAACAATATCCAAATTCTTGCCATCTTGCATACCTCATCATCGTTAGGGAGCATATATTTGCTGAAAATTTTCCCGATTCATGGTATAATCCAATTAGATAATCAAAGGAGCATTCACGCATGACATATCCAAAAAGCCTTTTACGGCAGGCTATCGAAAACGACATAGCCAACAAGAAATACAATCCCATGAACGATATCCTGTTCAAATTCATCTTTGGCAAAGAAGAACGCAAGCATGCCTTGCCAAGGGTGGAAGGTATCAAAATCTGAAACCTTCCATCACCATCAACATTCTACGTTACACCATTTTCCCCGGTGAACCGGCTCACTCGATGTACAGCATCTACAACATAGAAACCGACCGTCGCTTGAACGAGGACATGGAACTTCATTTTCTCGAAGTCCCAAAATTTCAAAAAAAGCCAGCCAGTGTTGAACGCTGGCTGGCTTACTTCTCAAACAAATTAGACATAAACGAACTGGAGGAACTGGCTATGAATGAAGCTGCTATTCAGACTGCGCTGGATGCAGCCGCTGTATTTATGCAGAATAAAACAGAACGCCTCAACTACCTGAATCGTGAAATGGCCATCCTTGACTACGAATCCGATAAGGATGCCTGGATTGATGAAGGTAAAGCTGTCGGCAGAGCCGAGGGAATTGCCGAAGGACGTGCCATCATTTCAGCTAGATTGTAAGCAACAAAAAACTGCTGTAACACGACTTACATCGTTTACAGCAGTTTTTTGTTAAGCCTGAATATCCACCATCGTTCCCAGATTCGGGTCAACAGCCAGTTCCTCCAGCATTTCCTCTGCAGCAACTTCCGTGGTATCCATAGCCATCTTCAGGACCGCCATGCCCATATCCTGCATGGCCTGCCCCTGATGCATGTTCACCGACATCGCGGCAATACTCATATCCATAGCCACACCTCCTCAGTTAACTGAAGCTGCACATCCTTGTGCAATTTATATATCGGTGAATCTGGACAAAAACTTAAATTTTACGCACGCATAAAAAGATTAATCATAAACGCAATGCTCACGAGCCACATGATGGGGCTGACTTCTTTCGGCTTGCCGGCCAGGGTCTTCATAAAGGCAAAGCTGATGAAGCCGAAAGCAAAACCGTTGGCAATCGAAGAAGTCAGTGGCATCATGATGATGGTCAAAAACGCCGGCAGGCCGTCCGTGAAGTCAGCGAAGTTCACCTTACCCACTTCACTCATCATCAGCGCACCAACTAAAATAAGGGGTGGCGCCGTTGCGTAACCCGGCACAAGGCCAATCAGCGGGGCAAAGAGCAGGGATACGAGGAACAGTACGGCTACCGTAACGGCAGTCAGGCCCGTCTTGCCGCCCGCGGCGATACCCGCAGCACTTTCAATATAGGAAGTAACGGTGGATGTACCGAAGATTGCCGAGAAAATCGTCCCCACAGCATCGGTATTGAGGGCCTTGTCGAGATTTTCAATCTCGCCGTCCTTCTTCACCAGCTTGGCTTTCGCCGTAAGACCAATGAGGGTACCCATATTATCAAAAAGTTCCACTACCGTAAAGGTAAAAATAATGGAGAGAATACCATAGTTCCAGGCGCCCACGATGTCTAGTTTGCCAAAGGTTTCGCCCATATGCGGCAGGCTGGTGCTGATAACATCGGAAAAAACATGCGGCACCGGCGTATACCCCAGTACCATAGACAGGATTGTCGTGGCAACGATACCGATAAGAATGGCTCCCTGTATATCACGGGCCATAAGCGCCCCCGTAAGCACCAGACCAAACAAGGACATGGCTGTTTCCGGCTTGAGCACACTGCCCAGCGTAATAAAAGTTGCCGGGTCACTGACGATAAGCCCCGTTCCCTTAAGACCCACAAAGGCGATAAACAGGCCGATACCTACGCCGATAGCCACGCGCAGATTCTGCGGAACAGCATTGATGATTGCCTGACGCACATGACTGATGGTCAGTATCAAAAACAGCAAACCAGAAAAAAATACCGCGCCCAGCGCCACCGTCCAATGCAGCCCCAATACGCCGCAGACATAATAGGCAAAGAACGCATTCAAGCCCATGCCCGGTGCCAAAGCCACAGGATAGTTGGCGAACACGCCCATCATCAACGTGGACAAAGCCGCAATCCAGATGGTGGAAGCAACGGCTGCTTCCTTAGGTACCCCGGCATCTGCCAGTATATTCGGATTGACGAACATAATGTAGGCCAAAGCGATAAAGGTAGTGAAACCAGCGATAACCTCCGTACGTACCGTGGTTCCCTTTTCCGAGAGCTTAAAGAAACGCTCCAGGAAAGACTGACTTGCTTGTACTTGCATAAAAAATAATAGCCTCCTCTTTCTTGGCAGGAAATCATCCGTCGTCACCAAGAAAAAAGAAGCCATTCACTTATCCAATATGTCGGTCATGCTCCATCTTTCTTGTAGACTGTGACAATTTACGGTTGCCTGTAGAAACGCCCGCACCTTATCAGCGGGCTTATACAAGAATTGAATAACATGAGCATAACAAAGATTAGGACATATGTCAATTTATTAGAAAATTAACAATCAAATGCCAATAGAAAATTATTCTTCTGCCCATAAGCAGGATTTTGTGGTACAATGGTATAATAGTATGATTATACATTGGTTGATTGCCGATTTGGAGGAATTTATGCAGGACTTGAGAGTTTTCGTTATCGACAACTCCATAATATTCCAGAACTCCCTGGTGCAGGAACTGACCAAAAAGCTCCCCAGCGGCAGTTTGGTGGAGCACGCAGCTCAGCCCGCTGATGCGTTGGATAAGCTGTCCATTTTTAAGCCCACCACCATCGTCCTGAATTTTGCGCTTGGTTCTCTGCTCGTAAAACAGGAGAAGTTTTTGCCGCTATTGGTCAAGACCTTCCCCAAAGTTCCCATTATCACCTATGGTATATTGGAAAGCGGCGAAAAGGCAGCAAAAATCCTCGGTGCCTCCCATTACTTGAAAAAGCCCTCCATTGGCCAACCCGCCGATGCATTTTATGATAATCTGGTCAGCACACTGCTAGCTGCCCAAAGCAAACCAGCCCCCACTTTTACGCACAGTACCAGCATTGGCAACAGCGCTGCAGCCCCCCGAAGTATTTGGCCTGTCCCCAAATCAATTCAAACACCACTAAAACCAGTTCCAGCTCCCAGCGAACCCATAATCATGCCCTCTGCCAATGCAGGCCCTATCGACCTCATTGCGATGGGGGCCTCCACTGGCGGTACCGAGGCCCTATCGGCCATCATCACCCGTTTAGAGCCGCCCCTGCCGGGAATTGTCATCGTCCAACACATCCCTCCCATGTTCTCCCGGCTCTTTTCCGAGCGCCTGAACTCGGAGTGCAAACTGACAATCAAGGAGGCGGCCAGTGGTGATGTGGTCATGCCCAATCATGTCTACATTGCTCCCGGCGCCAAGCACATGACCATTTCCCGCATGGGCAACCGCTATATTCTGGATTGCAAGCCTGGCCCGCCCGTACACAGCGTCTGCCCTTCGGTAGACGTGCTCTTTGACACCGTGGCAGACGTGGCCGGAAACCGTGCCCTCGGCATAATCCTCACCGGCATTGGCCGGGACGGCGCGGCAGGGCTCCTGAAGATGCGTCAGAAGGGTTCGTCCACCATTGGGCAGGATGCGGCAACATCCACCGTCTACGGCATGCCCAAGGCGGCCTTTGAAATCGGTGCCGTACAGCAGCAGCTGCCGCTTCTGAGCATACCGCAGGCCATCTATAAAATCGTACGCTAAGCAGCCTTCCTCAAGGGGAGGGCTTTTTTTCGTTATAGAAGGAATTTTCATCAATAAAGGCGAAATTATCTAAAAATATTATTTTGTCAGCAAGCTCAAAAATTGGAAGGAGCGTTGTTATATGGATAATCGCACAAGGAGTAACTTGCTATCCCCACTGCATGTCTGGGCTTTATCGCTGGGCTGTGCCGTGGGCTGGGGCGCCTTCATGGTGCCGGCTAATCTCTTTATTCCCACTGCCGGGCCGCTGGGCACCACGATTGCCATGGCCATCAGTACCGCACTTCTGTTGGTCATCGCTGCCAATTTCTGCCGGCTGGCGGAAAAATATCAGGATGACGGCGGCATTGTGGCTTATGTGCGCAATATCATCGGCCATGATCATGCATTTTTGGCAGCCTGGATTCTGCTCATCGCCTACCTTTCCATTCTTTGGGCCAACGCCACAGCCAATGTGCTGCTGGCACGATTTTTGCTGGGTGATTTTCTTTCCTGGGGCTATCTCTATACCATTGCCAATTTTGATATTTACTTTGGCGAGGTAGCCGCCACCTGGCTGTTCATCATCATCTTTGGCCTGCTGGCAGGCTATGGTGGCAAGCTGCTCAAATACTTCAACACCTTCTGCGCCATCGTCTTCTTCCTGTCCGTGGTCGTCCTCTGGCATTCCAGTATTACACCAATCCCGCTATGCAGGTATTCAGCATGGTAATGCTGGCACCCTGGATGTTCTTCGGTTTTGAAGCCGTCACCCATGCCTGTGATGATTTTAACTTCTCTCACCAAAAGCTCTTTCCCATCGTAACGGCAGCGGTGCTCGCCGGCGGTCTTATCTATATTCTCCTTGCCGATATGGCGGTTATGGCGATTCCCCCGGAGTTTTCCTCCTGGACGAGTTATATCGCCCAGCGCCCCAATCTGGAAGGATTGGCCGGGCTGCCGGTCTTCCACAGTGTCTATGCTGTCTTTGGCTATAACGGACTGGGACTGCTCTGCGTATCCATTGCCACCGCCATTATGACCAGCCTGATGGGACTTTACCGCACCTGCGGACGACTCTTGCATTTTATGGGCCGCAGCGAAGTCCTGCCTGTCTGGTTCACCCGCAAGACTGCCGACGAAACGCCCCGCAATGCCATTTTATTCCTCATGCTGATTTCCCTGCTGATTCCGCTGCTCGGACGCGTATCCATCGTCTGGCTCTGCGATGTCATCACGGTTGTCGGCTCGATTGCCTACGGCTATGCCTCCTACTGCGCCTACCTTTTGGCCAAAAAGGAAGGGCATAAACGCGGTCAGACCTTAGGTCTTGTCGGTGTCTTTATCTCCTGCCTGTTCTTCTTCTGCCCCCTGCTTCCCGGACTTTTGCTGGGGGGCTCACTCGACACGGAATCCTATCTTATGCTGTCCGTCTGGAGTCTTATCGGCTTTGCCTATTATTGGTATGTATTCAAGCACGACCCTCACAACCGCTTTGGCCACAGCACCTCCATGTGCATTATGATTCTGTTCCTGAACTTCTTTTCCAACAGCATCTGGCTGCGTCAGGTTATGGAACAGCGCCTGCAGGAAGCTGCCGCAGGCAATGTCCATGCGGACTACAGCGAACTTGCCACAGACAGCTTTGTGCAGATGGCCATGATTTTGATAATCCTGCTCCTGATGGCCAATATCTTCATCACGCTGAAGCGGCGGGAGCGAAGCATGACGGATACACTGCTGCAGCAGCATGCCGTCAATCATGCGCAAAATACCTATCTGCGCAACTTAGCGCACGATATCCGCATTCCTATGGAAGCTGCTCAAACCTCCGTCCATCATTCACTGGAAAACTGCACCATCTGTTCCGCCTGTCCAGAGGAAAACTGTCCCCGGCGCATTCCTGACCGGCTCAGCAATTGCCTTGGCCAGTTAGACAACCATACACAGTATCTCATGCAGCTCATCAACGATATGCTGGCCAAAGGCAGCAAGGATATGGGCGATGCGGAAGCCGGCACCTTCGAGCTCGATACTGCGCCTATGGACTGGCGGCGCACCTTGCAGCATATCAAGGATATCTTTGCCCTGCAGCTGCAGGATAAAAACATCTTCTTTGAAGTCTATCCCATTGAGCTGGCTCACCCCAACGTGCTTTGCGACGAGCAGCGGCTCGAACGCATCCTCATCAATCTCGTGAGCAATGCCTGTGAATTCACCCCCACAGGCGGCGGCGTGATGGTGACGCTCATGGAAAAAGAGGCCGCTGCCATCCTTAACCATCAGGGACAGACCGTACGGGGTGCTGTTTACGAAATTCATGTCAACGATTCCGGAGCGGCTATCCCCCCGGATGTCGCTGCCCATATCGCCGAACCCTTTGAAGTGGAAGGCACGAACCTTGGCGGAATCTGCATTGCCAAAATGCTTGTATCCCTCTTAGGCGGCACTTTAGCCATCAGCACCGCCCCAGGCCAGAGCATCGGCAAAGACATCGTTGTTACCTTAAACCTGCCGCTGGCAGAATAATAAAGGAGTCATGCTTATGAACACGCCAAACGATACAGGAGCAGCCCCCCATAACAATGTGCGCCTGCTCTATCCGTTAAATGTTTGGGCACTGTCCTTCGGCTGTGCCGTGGGCTGGGGTGCCTTTATGATGCCGGGCAATCTCTTTTTGCCCCATGCCGGCCCTGTGGGCAGCATTCTCGCCATTGCCCTGGGCAGCATAGCCATGCTGATTATCGGCGCCAACTTCTGCAAACTGGCGCAAAAATACCGTGATAACGGCGGCTTCTATGCCTATGTGCAGCAGGTAATGGGCCATGACCATGCCTTTCTGGCTGCCTGGGCACTCATTGTCACCTATCTGTCCATTATCTGGGCCAATGCGACCGCTGTAGTTGTCCTGGTACGCTTCTTTTTTGGTGATATTCTGCAAAGGGGCTTCCACTATCAGGTGGCCGGCTTTGATGTTTATGCTGGCGAAATGATTACCACCTGGGCCGTACTTATCGCGTTTGCCTTTTTCTCCGCGTATGGGGGCAAAGCCAAGCGCCCCATTCACACCATGATGGCCCTGCTTCTTTTCTTCGGCGTTGTCCTGCTCTTTTGCGGTGTGCTGGCCATGAGTACCAACCATGCCAGCTTCTATCCCGCTTTTGACCCGGATATCGGCGGCACGCCTACCCTGCAGATTTTCAGCATGCTGATGGTGACACCCTGGATGTTTTTTGGCTATGAATCCATCACGCACGGCGGGGAGGAATTCCGCTTTCCCATCCAGCGCACCTTCCCCATTATTGTCGGTGCCGTAATTGCTACCTTCCTGGCTTACAGTCTGCCCAGCGCCATTGCCGTTATCGGCAGGCCGCCGGAATTTGCCACCTGGCATGATTACCTGCTCGCCCTCTCCCACCTGCAGGGCTTTGATTCCCTGCCCGTATTCCACGGTGTGGAAAGCCTGCTCGGCCCAGGAGGACTTGCCCTGCTTGCCGCAACCGTGCTGGCTGGTATCTTTACCGGGGTCAACGGCCTTTATCGCGGCTGCTCTTTCCTGTTGCAATCCATGGCCAAAAACAAGCTGCTGCCCGATATTTTTGCCCAGCAGGCTGCCGATGGTACGCCCCGCAAGGCCGTGTTTCTCATCCTGCTGTTCTCCCTGCCCATCCCCTTCCTAGGGCGCACAGCCATCGTCTGGCTGGTCGATGCCATTACCATCAGCGGCTCGATTGCCTACGCCTATGTATCCCTGTGCCGCTATCGGGAAGCCAAGAAAGAGGACAGTTCCTCTGGCAAGGCTTTGGGCGCTGCCGGTTTCATTCTTTCCCTGTTCTTCTTCTTCTGCCCCATCATTCCCGACTTGCTCTTGGGCAGCACCCTGGAAACCGAATCCTATCTGCTCTTGGCCGTATGGAGCATACTGGGGCTTATCTACTACTGGTACATTTTCAAACACGACGAACAGGAGCGCTTTGGCAAATCCTTCTCGCTCTGTACGGTACTGCTTTTCCTAAATTTCTTCTCCACGGCCCTCTGGCTGCGGCAGGCAACCATCACCAAAATCCCGCTCGCGCAGATGGGCGGCTATGCACCAGTCCATGAAGTACTGAACCAGAACAGCTCGATACAGCTTGTGCTCATCATGCTGATTCTGCTCTTTATGGCCGATATCTTCACCACCATGCGGCGGCGGGAACATGCGATGAGCAAAATCGTCATTGCCGAACAGCAGGCCAGCCGTACCCGCAGGGCCTACTTGTCCAACATGACCCACGATATCGGACTCACCATGAACGCCATCATGAGTTATGTGAAACTTGCCCGGAAAAGCGGTGAAGATTACCAGGATAACACAGCAGGTTGTCCACATGATGCCTTGGACGGACTCCAACAGGGGCTTATCCATACCGACTCCATCAGTCACTACTTCCTGCATCTGGTCAAGGAAATGGAAAAAGTCGACCGCATTCAGAGCAATACCTTGAAACTTTATCCCGTTCCCACGGATATCCGCTACAATCTGAAACAGGTCAAGGATATCTTCACCACGCAAATGCAGGATAAAAACATCGACTTCATGGTCTATACAGCCCAACTCGAAAATCCCTATGTTTACTGCGATAAAGACCGACTTCAGCGCATTTTGCTGAATCTCATCAGCCTGGCCTACGAATTCACCCCCGCAGGCGGCAGTATCGCGGTCACGCTGGCCCAAAAGGGCTTTGCCTACCATACAGAACGGGCAGACAGCCAGCGCCATTTCCAGTTATATGCCGACTATGAACTGCGCATCAAGGATTCCGGCAATGGTATGCCCGCCGAAATGAGCAATGATTTCATCAACAGCTGTGACTGGGAAACGCTATTCAAGAAGGTCGGGCCGGAACGCAGCCTGGCCATTACCAAGCATCTGATTGAGCTCTTCCAAGGTTCAGTGAACATCCTCACCGAACAAGGCACAGAAATCATCATCAACCTGACATTGCCCTTGGCCAAGCAATCCGCAGTTCCCGTCCATCTGGAACAGGAAGCTGCCAATATGATTTAATCGACCCATATGAAAGGCGGCAGCCGCAATCGCGGCCACCGCCTTTTCATATGGGTCGATTTTTTATATGGATTGATGTTAAACCTTGAACTCGCCTACAGCCGTCTGCAGACCATGTGCCAGCTGCGCCAGGGCCTCACTTGCCGAAGCGATTTCTTCGGCGGCAGCGGACTGTTCTTCGGCGGCTGCCGATACGCTTTCCATGTCCGCAGCTACCCGACGGCTGTTATCGGAAATCTTGCTGGAACGGGTACGGACATTTTCCGTATCGTTGGATACAATCTTGAGGTCGCCGCTCATGCCATGCGCTTTTTCAGCCACAGCATCCGAGGCTTCGAGAATCTTGTCGAAAGCTGCCTTGAGCTGACTGACAGATTCTGTGCCTTCCTTGACGGCGGTATTGCCCTTTTGCATGCCATTGACTGCATCCGTCGTCTCACTTTGGATAGCGGCAATAAGGCCGGTAATGCGCTTGGCGGCATTCTGGGATTCCTCGGCCAGTTTCCGTACTTCATCGGCTACAACAGCAAAGCCACGGCCATGCTCTCCGGCACGGGCGGCTTCGATAGCGGCATTGAGTGCCAACAGATTGGTCTGCTCGGCAAT
>CADBYQ010000165.1:0-4979 GCA_902798865.1 Pseudoselenomonas ruminantium
GCCAGCATGGCTTCGATTACGGCAAAGCCGTTGCGTTTGACGCAGGGGACTTCCACCAGACCGGCCACGGGGTCGCAGACGAGTCCCAAAAGGTTTTTAATGGACAATGCCACCGCGTTGCCGATTTGTCGCGGGCTGCCGCCGGCAAGTTCTACCAGGGCCGCTGCCGCCATGCCTGCCGCTGTACCGCATTCTGCCTGACAGCCGCCTGCCGCTCCGGCAATGGAGGCATTCTGATCAATGACCATGCCAATGCCGGCGGCGGTAAAGAGGGCGTTTACAATAGTCTGATCACTTACATTGCGTTCCATCTTCGCCGCATAGAGCGCGGCCGGCACAATGCCACAGGAACCGGCAGTTGGGCAGGCGACGATACGGCCCATGACCGCATTGACTTCGCTGATGCCCACCGCATAAGCGGCGGCGCTTAGGACTTCCTGGCCCATATAGCCGTGCTGGCGATAGGCATAGAGTTTCTTGGCATCACCGCCGGTAAGGCCGCTCAGCGATTTTTCCGTGTTTTTGATGCCCCGCTCAATGGATGCCTGCATGACTTGCCAATTCGTCTGCATGGAGAGCATGATTTCCGGCCGCGTTTTTTGGCTGTCCTGCATCTCCCGCTTGATGACGATTTCATGCAGGGGAGTGCCCGCCTCTTCAGCCAGGACAATCAATTCTTCGATATTATTAAAGTTAATCATTGGTCTTGCTCCTCAAATCAAATGGCCGGAATGGCAAAGGCATATTCCACATTATCTGCCTGCTGGCATTCTTCGATAACCGAGGCCGCCGGTTCCTCGTCCAGTTCCATAATCATCATGGCTGTTTCGCCGCGGTTCTGACGGGACACCCGCATAAAGGCGATATTGACCGCCGCATGGGCCAGTATCTGCGTAACGCTGGTGATTACGCCGGGGCAGTCATGGTGGATAGTGATGAGGGCAGGATATTGTCCGGTCAGTTCTACCTGATAGCCATCTATATTAGAAATCATGATATTACCGCCGCCTACAGAGGCGCCACGGACTCTGGCCGTACGCCCGGAACGGCCCACCAGGTAAATAACGGCCGTATTGGGATGGGCTTCTTCGAGATTCACCGTCTGAAAGCTGAATTCTAAACCATGGTCATGGGCAATCTGCAAGGCCTCGCGAATGCGTTCGTCCTCCGGCGCAAAGCCTAAGATGCCGGCAATCAAGGCCTTATCCGTACCATGTCCGCGATAGGTGCGGGCAAATGAGCCATGCAGATTGATTTCCGCCCGCACCGCTTCTTCGCCCAAAATTTTCCGCGCCATCAGCCCCAAACGCACAGCACCTGCCGTATGGGAACTGGACGGACCAATCATCACTGGTCCAACGATATCAAAAACTCCGTGCATAATATCCCTTTCCTTGACGAAAAAAAGCCTTCCCCCTTGGGGAAGGCGGTGTAAAATTTCTTACTTGATTAAGCCGTGGTTGCGCAGAGCGTCTTCCAGCTGTTTTTCGTGCTGGGGTTCCATCTCCGACAGCGGCATGCGCAGAGGACCTGCGGCATAGCCGAGTTTGCGCATAGCAACCTTGACGGGAATCGGGTTGACCTCGCAGAACAAGGCGTCAATGAGGTCAGCATATTCCACCTGCATTTTTTCGGCTTTTTTCGTATCGCCATCAAAGAAGGCCTGGCACATATCGTGAGTCTGCTGCGGTGCCACGTTGGAAAGTACAGAGATTACGCCCTGACCGCCCAGAGAGAGAATCGGTACAATCTGGTCATCATTGCCGGAATAGAGTACCAAACCATCGCCAACAGCTGCGCGCAGACGCAGAATCTTGGACAGGTCGCCATTGGCTTCTTTTACAGCCACGATATTGGGATGCTTAGCCAGTTCCACATAGGTAGAGGTCGCAATCGCCACGCCCGTACGGGAAGGCACATCATAGAGGATAATCGGGATATTCACCGCATCGGCAATCGCCGTGTAATGGGCGATAAGGCCTTTCTGCGTGCATTTATTGTAATACGGCGTTACCACCAGCAGGGCATCCGCGCCCACGCTTTCCGCATACTGAGAAAGCTCTACTGCATAGCTGGTTTCGTTGGAGCCGGTACCGGCGATTACGGGCACGCGCCCCTTTACATGGTCGACCGCAAATTTGATGGCTGCACGATGTTCTGCATCGCTCATCGTTGCGGATTCACCCGTAGTACCGGTGATGATGATGGCATCCGTATGCTTCTCTATCTGGTCATCAATAATCCGGCCCAGTTCTTCAAAGTTAATGCCATCTTCCGTATACGGCGTAATGATGGCTACGCCTGCGCCACGAAAAATCGGTTTTTTCATGAAAAAGCCTCCCATGTAAATATACTAGTTCCATTCACATTCATCTTACTGCTTCTAATTATCACATTAAACCCGCGGAAAGTCAACGGCGATTGACATTCTTCGCACGTAATGCGCTAAACTTTACACGCACTGCCAGTTTTTAGGCACGCACGGCCTCCATAGCCTTTTTGACCACATCTGCCGGCACATCATTGCGACAGATGACCTGGCCGATTTTTTCCATCAGTACCCAGGTCACTTTGCCGCCCACGGTCTTCTTATCATGGAAGATGTCGCCATACATGGCCTCCACCGTCACGCCGGCGGCCTGCAGGGGCAGATTATAGCGCGCAATCATCTCCTGTACGCGGTTATATTCATCTTCGTCAATAAGCCCCAGTTCCCGGCTGATATAAGCTGCCCCCACCATGCCTGTTGCCACGGCCTCGCCATGATTATAGCGCACATAGCCCGTTTCCTTCTCAATGGCATGAGCAATGGTATGGCCGAAATTCAGAATACGGCGCAGGCCGGCTTCTTTTTCATCCTCGCTGACCACAGCGGCCTTTATCTCACAGGAACGGGCAATCATATGCACCAAAGCCTCCGGCTCCAAGGCGAGTACCTGTTCCCTGTTCGTCTCTAAGAAAGCAAAGAACTCGGCATCATAGATAATGCCATATTTAATGATTTCGCCAAGGCCTGTGTAGATTTCCCGCTGGGGCAGGGTCTTCATATAATTGAGTTCCATAAAGACGGCCTGCGGCTGGTAGAATGCCCCGATAAGGTTCTTGCCCAGTTCATGGTTGACCGCCACCTTGCCGCCGACACTGGAATCCACCTGTGCCAACAGGCTGGTGGGAAGCTGCACAAAGGGCACACCACGCATATAGGTTGCAGCCACAAAGCCTGCCAAATCACCGACCACACCGCCGCCCAGGGCAAAGACCGGGGATTTACGGTCAAGGCCGAGTTCAATGGCCCGCGTAAAGAGGTCATTGGCCACGGTGAGATTCTTAGAGCTTTCACCTGCCGGTATCTGCATGAGTGTCGCTTCCAGACCAGCTTCGGCCAATAGCTGTTGCACCTGTTTACCATAGAGCGGGCCTACATGGGTATCGGTAACGAGCAGCGCCTTTTTACTGTAGCCTGCGCCCTTGGTAAAATCCACAATCTCCTGGTTGATATCGTATCCGATAACGATATCGTAACTTTTTTCGCCTAAATCCACCCGTACCTTACGCATGGAGAACACCTCTTGTCTTTAATGTTTTGGTGATGATTTCCACCACCTGCAGGGGCGATAAATCACTGGTATCGACAGAAAAATCGGCCTGCTGATAAAGCATTTCCCGCTCCTTTAACAGTTTTTCCACAGCCTGACGGCGGTCACCATCATCTGCCCGGTCGAGTACCGGACGGGTGCCGCGGCTTTTGGTGCGTTCAAGTACCGTATCGACATTGGCTTTTAAGCAGACCATCACACCGCTGGATTTTAAGGCCTCCACATTGGCCGGATTCTTCACCGTACCGCCGCCGGTGGAAATCACCGCATTGCGCCGCTTGGAGAGTCTTACCGCCAGCTCATGTTCGAGTTGACGGAAATGTTCTTCTCCAAACTGGGCAAAGATTTCGGGAATGCTCAGCCCGGCTTCTTCCTCGATTTTATTATCCATATCGATAAAGGCACAGCCCAGCCGCTGGGCCAGCATTTTCCCTGTGCTGGATTTGCCCGTTCCCATAAAGCCGATTAAAATCACATTACGCATGCGCGCACCAATCCTTTCCAATGCGCTGATTATAGGCGGCGATGGCAGCTTTCAAGTCCACCATCGCATCACTGCCGAATTTCTCACAAACGGCCTGCGCGATAACAAAGGCGACCATGGCTTCGCCCACGACCGACGCTGCCGATACCGCACAAGTATCGCTGCGCTCCTTGCAGGCCAGCACCGCTTCGCGGCTCTCAATATCAATGGACTTCAGCGGCGTCATCAGCGTCGGAATCGGCTTCATGGCCGCCCGCACGATGATATCTTCGCCATTGGTCATGCCGCCTTCAAGGCCGCCCGCACGATTGGTTTTGCGCTGAATTTTATCATCTTCCAAATAGATTTCATCATGAATCTGACTGCCGGGAAGAACGGCGCATTCAAAGCCTGCGCCAATCTCCACGCCCTTGATGGCCTGAATGGACATCATGGCACCGGACAGGCGGGCATCTAAGCGTCTGTCCCACTGAATATGACTGCCTAGTCCCACAGGTGCGCCCTGCACAATGACTTCAAAAATCCCGCCCAGGGTATCGCCTGCGGCCTTGGCTTCGTCAATGCGGGCTTTCATCTGCACTTCGGCCTCAGGGTCATAGCAGTTGAGTTCAGAACCATTTTCTGTGCCAATCGCTGGTCGGTTAATTTTTGACGGGTCAACAGCCACACCGCCGATATTCGTCACATGGGAAACGACCTTTATGCCCAGTTCGCGCAGGAAGGCCTTGCAGACAGCACCGACCGCCACCCGCATGGTGGTTTCGCGGGCGCTCGAACGCTCCAAGATATCCCGCACATCTTTACGGTCATATTTCAAAATCCCCGTCAAATCCGCATGACCGGGACGGGCTGCCGTGACTTTTTCGCCTTCCGGCTCGCCAAAGGCGGCCATGCGTCCA
>CADBYQ010000165.1:5051-6553 GCA_902798865.1 Pseudoselenomonas ruminantium
CCGCCACGGCCATAGCCCTGCTGGCGGCGGGCCAGTTCCCGGTCAATATCCTCTTTATGCAGCTTCAGCCCGGCCGGCAGGCCCTCCAAAATCGCTGTCAACCTCGGCCCATGGGACTCGCCCGCCGTCATAAAACGCAACTCGCTCATACTATACACCTCATCGTAGCAATTTTTCACATTTATTATAGTTTAATGTATCATTGTGTATAAAGCAAGCTTTCTATATCGGATTTTTGTCTATTTAGCAGGTACAGCATAAATATGAATCAGCATATCGCATTCCAATGTATCGCCCTTGGATACGATGGACATTTTTTTTACCACAGCCAGCCGCTCGCCATCCTGCAAGCCTTGCAGGAATTTCAACAAGCCAAAATAGCGGCCAACAATCCGGATTTTGATGGGCAGACATTGGTTATCCTCTGCAGAAATATTTTTTTGCGGGTTGACCATTTGCAGTTCCATTTGATTATGCAAGGCCAGCCGTTCCAAATACAGCATAAATTCGCCCTGCCCCATATGCTCCGGCAGGTACTGCCAAACGCGCTGCTCCCGCTTTTTTAATTCTGCCCGGTATTCTTTCATCTGTAAATGGGCATTCTGAAAATTGGTGACGGCCGTAATTTCCTGTGTATGCGCTGCCGCCTGCCGGGCATAATCCTCAGCTGCTGCGGTCAAGGGTTTATGCAGGATAAAATAGAACAGCAAGCCTCCGAGCAGCGTACTGGCCACCACCATAATCATCAGCAGCTGCACATTATAAAAGCTATTGAAGCTGCCTGTCTTGAACTTCATCAACATGTTTTCCCTCATGATCGGGCTCCCAGTCTACCGATACCAAAAATTGTACCTTATCCGGTTCATTTCCCCGGCCTTTGAGTACCTCTGAATTTTCCAGCGTTATTCCCTGGGCGAAGAACAGTTTATCGGCCTCAAATTGCCCTATGAACTCAGCCAGGCAGTCATAACTTACCGCCTGCCCCTCCAAATAGAGCTTATGACCATCTGCACTGGCATTTATCCCGGTAAGCAATACCCCTTGCGCGGTATTTGTCCCTAAATGCACCAATAAACTATACCAGGGCATGCCTTGACTGCTGAACGCCTGTATCTTTTTCTCCCGGTCGGCAATACTGGATGTCTGCGCGGTTAACGCATGCATTTCCTGTACTTCGGCAGATAGCAGAGCCAGTTCATGCTCCTGCTGTTCGGCTAACGCATAAGCCTGCCGATAATGCAGGAAATCTGCCGAAAGCAGTATCAGACCTACAGTCAGCCAAGCGGCAAACCATACGGCCAAAATGCGCTTGACAGCCAGCCCTGCCCCCTGCCGTTTCTTAAAGCCTTCCCTTTCCCTCTGCTGACTGCACAGATAATCCATTATGCCGCCAGCCGGGACGATATCCGCTAAAGTCAAGTCTGCCTGAGCAAACGTTTCTTCTGCCTCCTGCAGATATCCCTTGCTCACGCCGGTAATGGTACAGCTGTTTCCGGATTCAG
>CADBYQ010000166.1 GCA_902798865.1 Pseudoselenomonas ruminantium
AGCGTATTACCGTTTATTCTATTTTATTTCTGGTTAGAAGCCTTAACTTCAGCCAGTTTCGGTCCCATGATGCGTTTGTAAGATTCTACGCCGGGCTGGTTGAAGGCGTCTACGTTGGAGAGTTCGCCTTCGTAAGCTACGGACATAGCCAGCATGTAGAGGAGCTCGCCGAGGTGGTAAGCGTTGAGCTTCGGCAGGGTAAAGCAAGCGTTGTAGCGCTTGTTGGATGCCAGAGCGTCAGCGTTGGACTGGCGGGCAACTTCGAGTGCCTGACCCATGGTTACGCCGGAGATGTCGGACAGTTTCTTGGCTTCGGGGAAGACGTCAGGGATAGTGAGGTCATTTTCCCAGTCAGCCAGACGGATGAACTGAACGACTTTGTTGAGCTTGCCTTCCTGATGCTGCTGCGTCTGGGAGTGCATATCCGTGGTACCGACAGCAACGAGCGGCGTACGGCCGTAGCAAACTTCCTTGCCGTCCTTGTTGTACTGCTTGCCGAGGGATTCAGCCAACAGCTGGATGTACCATTCGGAAACGGACTTCATGTAATCGCCATAGGGCATCATGACTTCGATATCGCGGCCATGTTTTTCGGAAGCGGCGAATTTCAGTGCAGCATTGAGCATAGCCGGGTTCTGCCAAAGGTCATCATTCTGGCAGGCCTTGTCCATATCGCGGGCGCCTTTGAGGAAGGACTCAATATCAAAGCCCACGCAGGCAGCCAGCGTCAGGCCGACTTCGCAGAAGATGGAGAAACGGCCGCCCACCCCATCGGGTACAGCGTACTGCGGCCAGCCTTTTTCGATAGCCAGCTTCTTGAGGAGGGTCTGCTTTTCCATGTTCGGGTCGGTAACAGCAACCACTTCCACATCGATATCGCCGAGCTTCTGCAGGGCATCGTAGATGACCATGAAGTTGCTCATCGTGTCGAGCGTACCGCCGGACTTGGAGATAACGAGGAGCAGCACTTTGAGGTTGCGCTTTTCATGGGATTTGGTCACTTTGGCGCTGTTTTCGAGGTAATGGATGATGTCACCCGTGCGGCGCGGGTCGATGTTCTGGCCGCTGAAGATGATTTTCGGGAAACCATCGCGTTCTGCCTTCGGCAGTTCGTTCCAGAATTCACCACAATGCACGTCAAAGATAACCTTGTCGCCCAGGAAGGAGCCGCCGATACCCAAGGATACAACGAAATCCACGTTGTCCTTTACATGATCGGTCAGTTCCTGCAGGTGCTTCAGGGAAGACGGGCTGTTGAGGTGGCCTTCTTCAATATAGGGCAGCTGGGAGAACAGAACCTTTTCCGGCTCGCCGTCCTTGGACAGATGCGCGCGGATAAAGCCCTTCTCACGCATAACTTTCATGGCTTCATGAGCCTTCTTCAAATCTTCTTCATAGCTTTTCAGGTCCGCTTCCGTAACCTTACCTTCGCCGTACAGGTTTTCGTAATCAAACTCAAAACCGGATGCAAGCTTCAAACTCATTGTCTACACTCCTCTAGTTCATTCATTCCATATTGGTATCATTACATACATATTGATTATAACGCAGTTGTTCAAATTTTGCTATAGGCAAAATTACTTATTCGCGTTTCGTCGATTCGACATAACGCAGTTGTTCAAATTTTGCCATAGGCAAAATCACTTATTCGCGTTTCGTCATTCTCCCGGACAGGAATTCGCGCAGCCGCTGAAAATCCGCCGGCGTATCGGCATCCAGCAGGATGCCTTCATGGTCAGCCTCCACGAACGCCTGCGGCTCATTTTGCAAGGCGCCCTTCAAGCCGCCTTCGCCGCGATAGGACAAAATGCGGCTCCAGACGCTTTTTCGCACGAGCACGGGATGGCCGGCCTTTCCTTTATAGGAAGGGCGCACCACCGGCGCGGGAACCGCCGCCATCTTGGTCAGCAGCGCGGCATCAAACAGCGGGATATCCGCCGGTGTCAGAAAAGTACCGGTGCAATCCGCCGGCAGCGCTTTTAGCCCCAACTTCACGGAAGCAAACATATCGCTTGCGGCGTAGTCCGGATTGCGCACAAAGCTTATCCGATTCGGAAATTTTTCCGTCAAAAAATCCTCCAAAAGCTGCGCCTCCCTGCCGGTCACCACCAGAATGGGCTCACAGCCGAATTGGCTGAAATGACCGATAACGCGCTCAATCAGCGTTTTTCCCGCCAGGTCCAACAGGGGCTTGAACGCCCCCATACGGGAGGATAATCCTGCGGCTAATATCAATGCCCCAATTTTCATAAGCGCAGGAAATCCTCCAACAGATTGAGACATACCTGCCGGCGATAAGCCGCTGTGGAACGCTGGTCGTCAATCGGCCGCAATATCCTTCCATATTCCTGCACGATTGCCGTCCGCCTTTCTGCCAGTTCCGTCAGGGTCAGTCCCTGCATCTTTGCCTCGATTGTCCAGCTGCGGATGACCGTTGTCCCGACAGCACCAAAGGCAATGCGCACATCCTGCAAGACCTCCCCTTCCACCCGGCATAGTCCGGCAAAGGAGAGTTTCGCTATGGCCTGCGCTTTTCGCGCGCCGGCCTTGAAGCGTTGTAATTTCGTCATCTGCTCATAAGCAGCGCAGGGAATCTCGATTGCCAAAACCATTTCCGACGGTCTCAGCGCAATCTTGCGCACGCCCTGAATAAACGCCTCAATGCCGAGCCTGCGCGTCCTGAGCTTTCCCTGTTCATCCATATGCCCCATCACCAGTATCGCATCCAGGACATAAAGAAGCGGCAGGGTATCGCCGGCCGGGGAAGCATTGCAGATGTTGCCGGCTATCGTACCCACGTTGCGGATGGCGGGGGATGCAATCTCCTGCATGGCCTCCCGCAAAATTTCCGGAATCCGTTTATCCTCGATAAGCTGTGTATAGGTACAGCCAGCCCCAATCCGCAGAACGTCCTCGGATTTTGACACTTCACGGAGTTCGTCAATTCCCTGCAGATAAATCAGCACGGGAGCGGTCCTGCCGGATGGCATGATATCGGTGCCACCAGCCACAAAAAGCGCCTCGCCCTGTGCCTGCTGCTTCAGGCGCAGGGCTTCCGATACCGATACCGGCCTATAGGTGGTCACCATAATCCCGCCCCCCTTTCCGCCGCCATGCGGACAGCCGCGATAATCATATTATACCCCGTGCAACGGCAGAGATTTCCTGAAATCGCCTCGCGTATTTCGGCCTCCTGTGGGTGCGGAGTCTTCCGGAGCAGGGCTTCTGCCGCCATAATCATCCCCGGTGTGCAGAAGCCGCACTGCACCGCCCCGGCTTCCCCGAAGCATTGTTCGAGCAGCTTGTATTTTTCCGTATCGCGGAAACCTTCCAGCGTGAGCACGCTTTTCCCCTGCACATTCGCCAACGGGGTGATACAGGAATTCCAAAGCATCCCATCCACCAGCACCGCACAGGCACCACATTCCCCTTCGCCGCAGCCTTCCTTGGGGGCATGGAGACCAAATTCTTCCCGCAATACGTCCAGCAGGCGGCTCTGCGGCGGCAGCTGGCTTGTACATTTTTTGCCGTTCAAGATAAAGTCCAACATTTTTCCACCTCCGCTTATTTCGCTTCTGCCGCCAAAATACGCTCCGGCGTCAACGGGATATTCGGATAGGCCTTGCCTGTGGCCTGTTCAACTGCGGCTGTATAGGCCGGTGCACCACCTAGCAGGGTCAATTCGCCTGCTCCCTTGGCCCCAAACGGGCCATCCGCATAGAAATTATCAATAAAAGCAATTTGATTCGGCACCGTATCCATGGCCGTGGGAATCATATAGTCGGTAAAGCTGTTCTGACGGATTTTCCCCGCTGCCACTTCCATCTTTTCCATGGAGCCATAGCCGATTCCCTGCAGCATACCGCCTTCAGCCTGGCCCAACATCACGGTGTTGTCGATAACCTTGCCCACATCAAAGACGCCCCAAACGCCCAATAATTTTGTCATGCCGGTCAGGCGGTCTTCCTCCAGCTCGACGACATTGACTCCCCAGGAATATGCGGGATAAGCATCGCCGCTAAACTTGTCCATATCCCAGGGAATCAGCTCCGGCGCTTCGTAGTCCGCCACCGCTTCCTGCTCCTTGCCGCTTTCCCAGCCGGCCTTCAGTTTTTTTGCCGCCCGCTCCACGAGCTTTCCCACAATCATCAGGGAACGGGAAGCCACCGTCGGCCCAGAATCCGGCACACGGTCGGTATCCGGATTTGGGCAGGTAATCCTCTCCAGCGGCAGGTTCAAAACCGCAGCAACAATCTTGCTGAACGTCGTCTTGAGGCCCTGGCCGATATCCACGTTGCTGGCCAGTATTTCCACCGTATCATCCGCATATTTGCGCAAGATCACGCGTGCGCGCAGGATATCTTTCTCTGCAGAACCGGTAAAGCCACAGCCATGCAGAAATAGCGACAGGCCGATGCCCCTGCGGTACCGCCCCGTCTGCGGCTGCGAATAGGCCGCATATTTGCGGCTGTAGGCAGACATTTCCTCCACCTTGGCCAGCAAGTCCGGAAGCGGCACATACTGATGAAACTTGCCGCCGGTCACCGTAGCGTCGCCCTGCTGCACGACATGCATTTGCCGGAAGGCCAGCGGGGTCATCCCCACCTTGGCCGCCAGATGATTCATCAACGATTCCATGGCAAAAATACTCTGGGGACCGCCAAAGCCACGGAAAGCACCATTGGGTACGGTATGCGTGATAACCGCCCGTCCATCCACATCGAGATTCTCGATTTTATAGACACCGGCTGCCACATTCAACGAACGCTGCAGCACCACGCCGGACAAGCCCGGATACGCTCCGGCATCCAGACAGATATCGGCCTTGAGCGCGATGATGCGATGCTGTGCATCCAGGGCTGCAACGTAGTGCAGCCTGCTCGGATGGCGCTTGGTGGTAACCGTCATATCCTCCCGGCGGTCATAGGCGACACGAACCGGTGCCCCTGCCTTCTTCGCCGCTGCCGCC
>CADBYQ010000167.1 GCA_902798865.1 Pseudoselenomonas ruminantium
TTCCAAGTCATGGAATCCTCCTTATCATATATTATAAGGTTATCACATATGATAACCTTAGTCAACAGATAAATCTCTTTATAATAACCTTCTTATCAAATGCGGCGTAAAACCCCGAACTTTAGCTCTGGGGATATAAGCCGCGTCCTGCGAATTTACGTAAGTAATTAAGCAGGACAACTGCTAACTTTCATAGTATAATAGACTTAACCTAAAGAATACGAAAGAAAGGAGACGCCCTGCTACGATAGAGACTGGACGAATCGAAAATCAAGGCCTACGGGCAACCAACTCTTAGCAGGTTGAGGCCATGTATGCTGGCCTGCCGTAATTTAAAGACCTTACGGTTGCAAAGATAAAAAGCTTTCAGTATACAAATACCGTGGGACACACGGGAATTAACGCTTGGGGAAATCGTGTAAGACGCTTGGGCTTGGGTCTGAGTGCAGTGGTTGTCGAACCAAGAATCCCCTGGATTCATCCATGGGGAGTGTCAAGTATCAAGACGAACTCATGCAGGATTGGGAACTGGTAAGGTCAGGTATGGAGCCAAATGATATTCCTCCACTAGAAAGGAAGTGATTGCTGTGGCAGAGTTAATACCAAGTGTAGTACAGGTAGTTTCGGGCGAAGATTATATTGTATATGCATATCTTAACGATGGAACTATACGCAAAAAAGATATGGCGCCTGTTGTATTGGGGGCGGTATCGGGCAGTGTATTTGCCAAACTTGCCGATAAGAACATATTTTACAACACACTAACGGTTATGAATGAAACTGTAGCTTGGGATATTAACGGCGACAGGAATCCTCGAAAATGTATCGATATAGACCCGTACTCGGTATATGAGTGGGAGATAGTTAAAGACCCACTCGAAAATGAAAAATAAACAATAAGCAAGCCGGCACGCATCGCGTACCGGCTTTATTTATGGATATTCATAGATATTAACTTATCCTTCTCATATTCATTTGTCGGCGTGGATTTCCTCTCGAGCAGAAATCCAGGCGCAGTGTTCCATAATATATGGATGCTTAGCTAAACACTTTTGAATACACAGAGTCATTCATTCGTTGTGCGCACGTAATCTCTCATTCGATAACAATAGGTTTTCTACGGTTTCGATGCTCATAGAGATCTGTAAAGACTTACCCGGGGTAGCAGTTGCCATCTGTAAATACCTAGCGATGTGCTCCCAACTTCCAACTACTTCTGAGTACGTCTGGCGGCATAGCCATCATCACGTCTCTTTCTCGACTGTTGGATATTCTTGTACTTCACCAATGCACTTGCTAGCTAGGTTTTGCCAGAACCTCTGCTCAGTGATTTCTTCAATAAACACTCACATCCTTTCGTAAAAACAAGTATGTAAGGTTTTGAAGAGAGCCTGTTTCGGCTAGATACCACCTGCCAAAATTTCAAACGACAGAATTACTTTTCTGGTGGTTTGAGTACCTATCTCTTCTTTACAACTACATAATAACATACTTATCAGATAATTGCAATGCTTTTGAATAATAATTTTTAATTTTTGAGAGAAATTATCGTAAAACAAGCTGGGAATTATATAGTATAATAGACATAATGTGATATTCGTATGAATAAGGATAAGGAGCATAAGCAATGAAACATTTGGTTATTGTGCGGGGCGGCGGCGAACTGGCCAGCGGCACGATTCATGCATTATACCGGGCGGGGTTCCGGGTTTTGGTGCTGGAGCAGAAAGAGCCCTCCGCCACCCGGCGGCGCGTGGCCTTTTCTGAGGCTATGTACCGTGGTGAGTCCAAGGTGGAGCGTATCGTCTGTCATAAGGCCAAGAATCTCATTGAGGCAAAAGACAGACTGAAAAAAGGGGAACTGGTGATGCTCGAAGATCCGGAAGCCCGCTGTGTGAAAGAACTGAAACCACAGGTGTTGGTGGATGCGATTCTTTCCCATACAACCAACGGCACGACCAAGGATATGGCAGAACATACCATTGCTTTAGGACCTGGCTTTTGTGCCGGACGGGATGTGGATGTGGTAGTGGAAACCATGCGCGGCCATAATCTGGGGCGTTTAATCTATGAAGGATACTCTGCCCGCAGTCAGGATATTTCCAGCAGCACGGTAGGTGTCAGTGCCAATATGGAGCATTTGATTTTTGCTCCGGAGGAAGGTACCGTGGATATTTTGAGTACCATATCCCTGATGGTCAAAAAAGATGAACCGCTGGCCCGCCTGCATACGCCGGATGGCCGTACCATTGAAATAAAGGCTACCATTGATGGCGTTCTGCGTGGCGCGCTCCATCGTGGCAGCAAGGTGAAGAAGGAGCAGAAGATAGCCGATATTCATCCGACCATGGGGCAGGAGGAATGTTTTACTATTTCCGATAAGGCCCGTTGCGTGGCCGGTTCCGTACTGGAAGCTGTGATGGTTTGGGAACACAAACGCCCCAAACGGAGATTCTTTGGCCGTGGTTAATCTTTGGGAAATGCTGCTTGATTTTATATTTCCTCCGCATTGTCCCTTGTGCCATGCTTATGTGGAGGAGCGCGGTCACTGGTGCCCACAGTGCCTGGTTAAGGCTTTACAGCCGCATCATTTGCCTCTTTCCGTGCCCATGCAGGCTGTACTGGCTGAAGCATGGGCACTTGGTGTTTATAAGGGAAGTTTGCGGGATTTAATCCGGCATTTGAAGTATCAGGGAAAACGCAGCAATCTGCCCTATATGAAAAGCCTGCTGTCTGCAGTTGGAGAGATGTCTGATATGCGGGAGCTGCTATCAGGCATAGACCTGGCTGTGCCGGTGCCGCTGCATCCGCAGAAGGAAAAACAGCGGGGCTTTAATCAGGCTGAGCTGATATTTGGCGCTTTTCTGATGGAGCAGCATATTCCTATGCAACGTCTGCTGACGCGTACACGCGCCACTCGACCGATGTATGAGCTGAGTGAACGGGAGCGGGCGGACAACTTAAAAAACGCCTTTGCTGTAATCGGAGCAAAGGCGCTGCAGGGGAAAAACGTTCTGTTGGTGGATGATATTTTCACGACAGGGTCAACGATGATGGAATGTGCCCGTGTATTAAAACAGGCAGGGGCATGTTCTGTGATTGGCTTAGTAATGGCCAGTGACCATGGCCAAATGAAATGATGGTATAGTAAAAGCCCGAAATAACTTGAATGATAGTTATTTCGGGCTTTTTAGGTTCAATTAGCCTACCAGACTTTGACCGAGGTAAACGATAAGCCCCATAGCGATAATGAAGGGCAGGTAAACTTTTGCGGCAAAAGCAAGCAGTTTGCCGTCTGCACCGGACGTCTTGATGGCGGCGACAGCAATAGCGATACTCTGAATGGAAATCATTTTGCCAGCGCAGGCGCCTGTAGCGTTAGCAGCAGCAATCCAGGCCTGAGCGGCAGGCGTAGCACCGATAGCCTGAGCGGCTTCAGTCTGCAGCTTACCGAAGAGTACGCAGCTCGACGTTGCCGAACCGGTGATGAAAGTACCGATGGAACCGATAAAGGCGGCAATCAAAGGATAGGCCGTGCCCGTAGCGGCAACAGCAGCTTCAGCAATCTCATGCGTCATGCCGGCATAGCCCATGACCTTTGCGGTAGCGATAACGGAGATAATCGTTAAAATGGTGAAGCGCAGGCCGTATACGGTCTTTTGGAGTACGCCGAGCATTTCGCCGAAACCTGCGCCCTGCTTGGCACCGCCGATAAAGGCAGCTAGGAAAATCAGAACGCCCGGGGTAGCAACCCAGGTAAAGGTGTAAGGTGCGCCGCCTTCGCCATCATAGATAAGCACAGAAGACTTGATGAGGTTCAGTGGGTCATGGATAGCCGGAATCAGCTTGGAAGTAGCCAGCAGGAAAACGAAGATGAGGATGAACGGCAGCCAGGCGGTGATGGCTTTGCCGGCGGTCAGCTTTTCGCCATCATCTTCATGGGCGGGCATAGCATAAGCAGGGTCATTGACCGGGAACATTTTAGCACAGGCAACGATTGCGCCCATAGCACCGATAGAACCGGCAACAACAGCCAGTTCCGGGCCCATGGTAGCAGCTACGGCAAGTTCCGGAATGAGGAAACCGAAGGAAGCACCAAGGCAGGTAGCAACCATGCCTTTAAGAGCTTTTAGGGAACCACCGGCAACCAACGTCATGATGAACGGGCAAAGGATGGTCAGCGGTGCCAGCTGCAGGCAGGTGTAGGTGGCAAGGGTGGTAGCATCGGTGCCTGTAACATTGCCCAGCGTAACCAGAGGAATACCAATGGAGCCATAAGCCGTCGGTACGGAGTTGGCAACCAGGCAGACGCTGGCAGCTAAGATCGGATTGACGCCGATACCAACGAGCATGCTGGCGGGAATAGCGATAGCCGTACCGAAACCGGCCATACCTTCCATGAAACCGCCAAAGCCCCAGCCGATGAGCAGAATCAGCACGCGGCGGTCATTGCTGACGGAGGTCAGCATCTTTTTGATGCCGTCCATACCCTTGGTATGTTCGGACAGGTTGTAAGTAAAGATAGCAGCAATGATAACCAAAAGGATTGGCCAGCAGGCCAGAGCCACACCTTCCAGGAAGGCCTGGAACGCATGAATGGTGGTCATGTCGTAAAGACCAATGCCGACGACCACTGAAAGCAGGAGGGCCAGCAGGCAGGCTTTGTGAGGCTGCATGTGCAGTACGCACAGCGCTACAGCCAGCCAAAGGATTGGTGAAAGCGCAATCAGAAACAAAAAATCAAGTCCTTTCTTAATATAAGACCATGAAAATAATATGAATAAGATACTTCATTATATAAGCAGGTACTAAAAATTGTCAATGGGAGAATAAAAGGTTCTATCTTAAAAAAAGTGTGGAAAATCTAACAACTATCATAATAAGTCATAATAAGTGGCACCAGCCCATGAGAACTTATTCCTGCGCTAGTACGCGCGGGGCGCTAAAATCGCTTAGGAAC
>CADBYQ010000168.1 GCA_902798865.1 Pseudoselenomonas ruminantium
TAGAGTTGCATAAAAATATCTCCAACCGTACAATTACGGCTGGAGATAGAAAACTTTTTTATTTTTTCATCTGTCTACTTGACAGGGAGCAGTTCAATTCGGTGCAACAGTCCCGTCTTTTTCGTATTTATGGATTTTACGGTGTCGGAATGAATTTAGCAATGACGGTATGGTCGCCTTCCAACAGATTTTTGTGGAAGCGGGCCAGGGGCGCAAAGATGGGCGTGTAGTTTAAGCGCATCTTATAACGCATGAGCGTGTGGTTGGTGCAGCCGAAGATGGGCACGCGGTCGAGCAGGTAGCGGTTGTCCTGCTGGTCGGCCAATCCGTAGTTTACGGTAAAGGCGCCCTGGTAGCCGGCATCCTTGACCATGCGCTGCAGTTCTTCATCATAAGAGCCGCAGGGGTAGGCGAGGAAGTTGATTTCCTTGCGCAGATGCCATTCCAAGGCTTTTTTGGAGCCATCTACCTGATTCCAGGTTTCTTCGGGGCTGGTGCTGTCCAGCTGCTCATGGGAAAGGGTATGGCTTTCAAAATTTATCAGGCCGCTTTCCTGCATTTCTTCTGCCTGTGTCCAGGTCAGGTAGTTGGGATAGGTGCCAACGTAGTCCGAAATCAGGAAGATTGTACCCTTTAGATTGTATTTTTTCAGTATGGGATAAGCATTGCGGTAGTTATCGGCATAACCGTCATCGAAGGTGATGATGACCGGCTTGTCGGGAAGTTCCGTGCCGTTTTCCCAGGCATCGACCATATCTTCCGGCGTGATGGTATGATAGCCGTTGTCTGCCAGATACTTCATCTGCGCCTCAAATTGGTCTGTGTGGACGGTGAGGGCGTTTTCATCCCGGTCGTTTATCTGATGGTAGTTCAGTACTGGTACAGCGTTTTTGGCACTGTACATAACGTAGGTGCAAATTGCTGCGCCTGCAAGTATCACAGCCAGCACGATTAGCGCCAGCCGCTTTATCCATACTTTCATAATGGACACATCCTTTGTTTTTCTATGCTTGTCGCATACCGACTACTATATAACAATGATAAGTTCTTGTCAATATAAAGGGGCTGTTGATGGAAAAGCAATTAGAATGACGCATTTCGTCTGCTCATGCCTATTTATAGTCAGCAGGATTTAATATGGACTGTATAGAAGTAGACAAAGTTGAAAAGAAAGGAGTTTTAGGCACGATGAATAAGGGGAAAAAAAAACATCAACTGGCTGTAGCTGTCACTTTGGCCTGCCTGGGGGTGCCATCCTGGGCAGGAGCCTATACCACGGACTATGTTTACCATGATGGGAAGAAATTTGCGGAATTTATTATTCTGAATCAAGGGGAAACTTTTATTAAGATAGAAAATGAGAGCGTTGCAGGCCCGGCGAAATATACATTAAGCCCGCTGATGAAAGCGGCGGTGAAATCCGGCACGGCTTACTGGGCAGACCTATTGGGCCCTTATGTGAAAACTGACCAGCCTGTTCAGATCGTGCTTACCACGGATGCTGAACCAAATGCAGCGGCAATACCGATTTCGTTGTCGCATAAGAAGGGAACGGAATCCGATGTTGCTGTGGAAAATTATGTGGTGCAGGGGCTTCAGGGGAAGATAATCAGGGCAGATGTCAAAGAGTTCGACAAAAAGCTTTATAATGCTGACGATGGCCTGTATGTATTCAGCAGGGTGACAGTTGGCCAGCATGCGGGAGCCAATCGCGATGGTGCCAATGTCGGGTGGTGGGGGGATATGGATACGGTGCTGCCTGCCAATGAACAGGCCGCGGATTTTGTGGGGACTATCCGCCATGAATTGGGACATGCCTTGGGGCTCATGGGCAAGTTCCAGACATTCGATAGTAAGACAAAGACATGGAGCATCACGCGTAATAACCCCATGTACACAACCAATCTGGAATTCATATCCCGCTTTGATGACCGTGTAAAAGACCGCAACGAATGGAATATGCACCTGATTGACCAGAATGGCAAAGCGGCCAAGCCGGGGATGGTGATTTCTACAACTGCCGGTATCAAGGAGACCCTGGCGGCCATTCCGGGATTGACGGAAAACGATTTATTTATCGTTGACAATGGTGCCGAAAAAACTAATCTCAGCGGCAAAAAAGGTTATGCTTATTTTGTGGGCGACCATGTCACGGAAGTGCTGGATGGTGCAACCTTCAATGGTGTGTCTGGCCTGCCGGTGAATGCCTGGGAATCTTTTTTGTTCTATAGCTTCGAGGGCTCCCACTTGCAGACCACGGGCATGATGAGCCATCGCGCCTATAGCAACTACACTTCTTTTATGGAAGCTGAGTTGGCGGTTATGCAGGATTTGGGTTATGATTTGGACCGCAAGGCTTACTTCGGCTATTCCGTTTATGGTAATGGCGGTGTTATCAACAATACCCATGGCTATTCGGCGCGCAATGCAGCGGGAACGGCCTATACGGGTGCCTACAGTAATGTGCCTCTGGGCATTGGCCTGCATATCTATGGCTCGAAGAATACCGTCACGCAAAGTGCCAATATTTTAACGCATGGTACCGGAGCCACAGGCATCCGAGTGGATGGCATCGAAAATACCTTGAGCATTCCTGCAAGCACCGAGGTTCATGCCGATGGCCTGCGAGGCAACGGTGTGCTCATTGCCTATGGCCGGGGGCAGAAGGTGAAGCAGAGCGGCACGGTTACAGCCAATGGGCAGGGGGGCACGGGCATCCGCTTTGACTTCGGCTCCAGTACCAATGGTGCCGGGGACGAGTATCGCGGCTCCTATATCCGCTATAAGCGTACGGTAGATGCGCCTACAGGTAAGATTTCCAGTGCAGAAAATCTGCCCCTCACGGAGATGAATAAATTCGAATATAATTCCACGGCAGATGAACTGCAGGGGGCTATGGTGGATAGTTATGACCTGTCCGGCACCTTGCAGGGCGGGGAGAATGCCATCTATATCGGCAAAAATGCCCTGGTGAAAAATATCAATGTGCAGGATAGAGCCCAAATCAAGGGCAATATCACTTCGGACTGGAAGCACTTTGATACGGACGGCAGTTATGATGTTGTTGCTGTCGTTGAAGAAGAAGCAAAAGGAGACGCGTTGCAATTGCAATATAAGGGGAAGAAATATGATTATAATAAATATATCCCCGACCTGGTGACGAATCTGAACTTTAATATGCAGGATGGAGCCATGCGCTATCAAGGTAATATCAGCGGTGCTGACAATATGAAACTGAACGTGAAGAGTGGCGATTTGGTTTATACGGGAACGGCAGATGTGGTCAATGTCCATGTTTCAAAGGAAGCCGGACTTTACGGCGGGACATACATGGTAAACGATATGACGGCGAAACTGGCCGATGGTTATGTCGATGATACCACAGGCAAATTCATCAATCACGGCACCATTGGTGCGGCCAGCCCGGATTCTGTGCTGACTGTCAATGGGAATTTGGATTCCGATGGTGTCCTGCAGGCCTATGGCGGCGGCTCTCAAGGCAATATTTCCGTCAGCGGGACAGCCAATGTGGAAGGCTCGACCGTGACTGCCCGGAATGCACTGCCCAACGAGACGTTGACTGTGCTGAACGCTGGCGCTATAAATGGCAATGTAGCAAATCCGGATGGCAAACCCCATGCCATCACAGGGTTGCTTTCGACAACGGGCACAAATGACGGCAAAACATTGAAGGTTACGACCCATACGGCTAACAATTTCGGCGATATGACAGCCGGGCAGGCAGAGGCCTATGAGGCCATGGAAGGCATGCAGAAAAATCTTGTGGGGGATACGCGCAGAGAAGAACTGCGCCCACTTTACAATCTGAATTCTACCGGTGCAAAAAATGCGCTTACGGAAATCGGTGCGTCCTCTGGTCCGCAGGCGGTGGCGCTCACGCAGCAGAGCACTTTGGCGAGTCGCGTTATTTCCAACCGGTTGAGCACGGCATTTTCCCTGCAGCCGGTGAACGTGAATGTTCCGGTGAATCATTTGGCAGGCGGGGAAAAAGAGGATGGCCTTAAGTTGAGCACGAAACTTCCCGTGTCCCAGGATAACAATGCCTGGGTGAAGTTTAATAAGAACTGGGGCGACCTCAAAGGCGGCGCGAATTATCATGGCAGTGCCGTATCGGGCGGCTATGACCGCAAGCTCAGTGACAACTGGCGGGGCGGTTTGTTCCTGAGTTATCAGACCACAGGTTTTGGCGCCCAGTCCGGCAATGGCAATATCTATGATACGCGTTTCGGCGTTTATGCGGGCTATCACAAAAACGCTGCGGATGCTTACCTCTATGCGGACTATGGCTGGATAAAGAACAAGCTGCGCCGTAGTATCGGGACATTGGGCCTGGGCGCAGAAGCGAAATATAATTCCCAACTGATGGAGATTGGCGGCGAGTACAAGTATGACCTCCATGCCTCGGATGGCAGGACCTGGCATGTCAGCCCCTATGCAGGCTTCCAGCTTTCCTGGCTGAATCAGGGAGCTTACACGGAAAGTGGTGCGGGCATCTTCAATCAGCAGGTAGACGGAAAACATAACACCTACTTTGCCGGACAAATCGGCATGGAATTCAAGCGTTATTTGGGACAGGGCAGCTATGGTATGCGGTTGGGCGTAAAGCACGCTTTTGCCGGAGCCGACCCGGAACTTTCCTTTAGTTACGAGGGCTATGGCGGCAAGTCCTACACCCTGCGGAACAATCAGGATAAGACGCATTTCATTTTCTCGCTGTCGGGCGAAACCGAATTTGCCAAGGGGTGGTTCCTGAGTGGTGAAACCTTGCTGCAGAAGGGCGCCCATGATAAGGATATTTCCGCCTCCGTGCAGTTCAAGCGGGTGTGGTAATGAAATACAGACAATGAACAAGGGCTGTTGCATGTTGAGAAATGAACTGCTCCCTGTCAAGTAGACAGATGAAAA
>CADBYQ010000169.1 GCA_902798865.1 Pseudoselenomonas ruminantium
GGAGGAAGTTCCCAGACATCCGCTGCCGGAGCAGATTTTATCGGCTCCTTTACAGGCTGTGGTACAACAGTCTGCTGTGGTGCCGCAGTAATCTTGGGCGGCTCAATTGGACGCGGTGAGATAAAGGCCGGTTTTTCCACCTTTTCCCCACGTTTTTGCGCCTTCCGTTCCTTGTCAACGTCTGCCGCCGTAATGATTATTGGAATGGCTTTTGTCTTCCGTTGCACCGCCTTCTGTTCCTCTGCTAATTCCGCTGGGGATTTCACAGCCGCCCAGCGCAAACGGGAATTCAGTTCCGGAAGATTGGCAACAGCCTTATCCACTGCTGCCGCTGCTTTTTCAGTATTCTGCCCTTTACTATCCTGCACTAAGTGAGATTGGAATAATGTCCCCGTGTCAACCGTAGAAACTTGATTCTCTGCCGCCTGTGTCACGGCTCCAGTCATCATCATGCTTATGAATACGGCTATTCCTAATGCCTTGCTCTGCTTCATCAACCTGGTCCCCCAATGGCTTATGCCTTTATTTCTCTAAAAAATTTCTCTAAACATAAATAAAATTCGGCAGGACATCGAAAAAATCCTGCCGAATTTATTGTTTATTTTTCCGCGAAACTTACAACACCTTTTTGGAAGCTGTCGATAGCTGCATCACGCAGTTCCGGATTATCAATCAGCTGTACAGAATAACGGCCGCCCTTATTCCCACGGAAGAACGTCACCGCCATCTGACGGTCCGCGGTAACTAGCGTATCCGGCTGTCCGTCGCCATCGGTATCGACCTCCATTTCCTTAGCCGTGATGGCATAAATTGCTCTATCCGTCGCATTGCGGTTGATCAGCTGAATTGCCTCATAGCCGCTGGACCCCATCAGACCATTCAAATAGTTTTTAGCCGATTCCTCATCAATTGTATTCAAATCCGGCACCTTGCTGTCATCAAACGCATTTTTAATGACAACCCAGGCATGCTTGATGTTATAGCCTTCATTGGCAAAAATCAAAATTTCGCCTTCCTTGCCCTCATACAGGGCATCCGCTGGAATAACATTCGGTTTCTGCGGGCAATTGATGGTATAACCATATTTCGTGCTGGTATAAACATAGCTGTTTACGCCCTGTTCAGCAGGAGCCTGCACAGTCTGCACCTGTGCCGTTTCTGTTTTGGGCGCTTTTTTCTTGGCATCAGCCTGATTCATACCCGTACCCATAATCACAATTCCCATCAGTCCTAAGGCTGTGATAATCTTTGCTTTTTTGTTCATCATGTTACCTCTCTCTATAGTACCGTAATGGGATTCCTAAATTCATTCTCTGACTATAAAATTATAACATATATGTCAACGTTTGCGGGCAGGTTCCACATTGACCTTATAGCCCTTCACCGTATTGCGGTGCATAATACTCATAACACGCTCGGCCACATCCTCTGGCACTTCCACGAAGGTGAACTTGTCATAGATATTGATTACGCCGATGGTTGCGCCTGGAATGTCGGCCTCGTCGGCAATGGCGCGGACGATATCTGCCGGACGGATTTTCTGGCTGCGGCCGATGTTCAGGAACAGGCGCACCATGCCCGGTGCCCCGCCCGTATCACCGAAGCCATTATTATCGCTCTTTTCATCCTTAAAGCCTTCCAAGGAAAGCTTCAGGGCAGCAGCGGCAATATCCACCAAATCAAAACCTTCAGCCGCCACATCCGAGATAATCTCATGGTAATCGTCATAATGATTCTGCTGCAGGGTCTTAATCAGACGTTCCTGCACCAAATCCTTCTGCCGCTCCAGGAGGTCAGAGGCGGTCGGCAGTTCCTTGCGCTGAATCTTCGTATGCGCCAGTTTCATAATCAAACGCAGCTGACGGTATTCCTTCGGCTCGATAAAGGTCATGGCCACGCCCTTACGGCCGGCACGGCCCGTACGGCCAATGCGGTGCACATAGGATTCATGGTCCTGCGGAATATCGTAGTTGATGACATGGGTGATATCGTCAATATCTATGCCGCGTGCCGCTACATCCGTCGCAATCAGGATATCAATGCGGCCTTCACGGAAACGCTTCATAACCCGGTCACGCTGAATCTGGGACAAATCACCATGCAGCCCGCCCGCAGAGTAACCGCGTGCATCCAAGGAGGCCGTCAAATCATCCACCGCCCGCTTCGTGCGGCAGAAAATGATGAGCTTGCCTGTCTCTTCCACATCCAGCACACGGCACAGCCCCTCAAACTTTTCCCGCGTCTCATAATAGAGCTGGTCAATCAGAGGAACGGTGAGATTTTCCTTCGTAATCGTAATGCGCTGCGGATGCTGCATATAGCGGCGGGACAGCTTTTCAATCGGTGCCGGCATGGTAGCAGAGAACAGCAGTGTCTGTCTACCATCTGGAATCTGGCGGATGATGTTTTCGATATCATCGATAAAGCCCATATCGAGCATTTCGTCAGCTTCATCGAGCACCAAAGTATGAACGGTCTCCAGTTCCAACGTACCGCGGTTCAGATGGTCGAGCAGACGTCCCGGCGTACCCACGACAATATGCACACCGCGCTTCAACGCGCGAATCTGCCGGTCAATGGCCTGGCCGCCGTAAATCGGCAGCGTGCGCACGCGCTTGAACTTGCCGATTTTATTGAGCTCCTCAGCCGTCTGAATGGCCAGTTCCCGCGTCGGCGTCAGGATAAGCGCCTGCACCTTGTGGATTTTTTCCGTAATCTTCTCCACCGTCGGAATGCCAAACGCCGCCGTCTTGCCCGTCCCTGTCTGGGCCTGACCGATTACATCATGCCCTTCCAGGGTAAGCGGAATGGTCTGCGCCTGAATCGGCGAAGGTTCCTCAAATCCCATCTCCCGAAGTGCCTGCAGCACCTTGCGGCTCAGTTCAATCTCACCAAAGTTTTTCAGTTCCTGTTTCAAAAAGTTCCTCCAAAAAATTATTCTTCTACCGGCTCGCCTACAACATCATAGGTAAAGCCCTGCAACACGCGAACCTTGATAATATCACCAGGTTTGCTGGTCGTATCGCCCTCGATATAAACCTGCCCGTCAACCTCCTCCGGAGCTTCGCGGTAAGAACGCCCCACCGCAATATTGGGCTGGCCTTCATCACGGCCTTCCACCAGAACTTCGATGACTTTGCCCTCAAAGCTCTGATTGACTTCCTCGGAAATCTTGCTCTGCACGCTCATCAGGTCATGATAACGCTCCTGCATAACTTCTTCGGAAATCTGATTTTCCATATTATAAGCCGGCGTATCTTCCTCACGGGAATAGGTGAAGACACCCACCTTGTCCAGACGCTGCTCAATCAGGAAGTTACGCAAAGTCTGATACTGTGCATCCGTTTCCCCAGGGAACCCGACAATAAAGGTCGAACGGATGGTCACGCCCGGAATGCGCTCACGCAGTTTCTTAATCAGCGCAATCATCTGCTCCTGCGTATCCGGACGATGCATGGACTTGAGCACGGAGTTATGCGCATGCTGCAAGGGCAGGTCAACATACTTGCAGACCTTGGGTTCCGTCGCATACACATCAATGAGTTCATCCGTAAAGAATTTCGGATAGCAATAGAGCGTGCGCACCCATTTAAGCTTCGGCACTTTGACCACTTCGCGCAGCAGTTCAGCCAGTGCCGGACGCTTGTAGATATCCCGGCCATAATTGGTGCTGTCCTGCGCAATAAAGACGACTTCCCGCACACCGTTTTCGGTAAGCTGCTCCACTTCGGCGCAGATATCTTCAATCCTGCGGCTGCGGAACTTGCCGCGAATCTGCGGAATTGCACAGAAGGCACAACGGTTATCACAGCCTTCGGCAATCTTGACATACGCCGTATAATCCGGAGTCGTACGGATACGCGGGGTCTTGGCATCATAGAGGGTATCGTCCTCACCGGCGATGACCACACGATGGCCTTTGAGCGTTTCCTCCACGGCCTCCATAATGCGGCCCCAGGCACCCGTGCCCAGAATCGCATCGGCTTCCGGCAGTTCGTCCAAGAGTTCCTGCTTATAACGCTGACCAAGACAGCCCGTTACGATCAGGCTGCGGCAGCGGCCCGACTCCTTGTAATCGGCCATATTGAGCACCGTGGTGATGGACTCCTCCTTCGCCGACTGGATAAAAGCACAAGTGTTGACAATCAATATATCGGCTTCTGCCGGATTATTCGTCAAATCAATGCCATGGTTCTTGAGTTCCCCAAGCATAATTTCCGTATCCACCAGATTCTTGGAGCAGCCAAGACTGATAAAACCTGCTTTCACAAAAAAGACCTCCTAATTGCATTACGCATAAATTACGAAAGAGGATACAGCCTGCACAGCAGACAGTACCCTCTGCATATCACAATACAGCCAAATAACTTACTTGAAGCGGACTTCCTTGACCCAACGGTCCAGAAAATCATGACGCTGCTGGTCCGTGAAGTTCACCGGCTGGTCAAAGAGCAGCATATTCTTTCCCGCAAAGGACTTGTAGGAGAGCGTACCGGGATTGGTAGGTACAAAGTAGAACTCCTGCTTCTGCAGAGCCTGCTGGGCTTCATCCGACAGGAGCCAGTCTGCAAATTCCTTGGCCGCTGCAGCATCCGCAGGTTTTGCCTTGTAGGCAATTCCCGTACCGGTTATCATGGCCGCTGTGCCATCAGCAGGATAGACAATTTTTAATGGATAGCCCCCCTGCATATAGCGGATAGCCTCGCTTTCCACGGCAATGGCCACATCCACTTCGCCCATGCCCGCCTGACGGACAGGATTGGACAGATACCGGGCATACTGCACCACCTTGGGGTGTATCTGCCTCCAGATATCATAAGTAGCTGCATCGCCGAACTGCGCCACCATGCTCATAAAGAGATTAGCTGACGCGTCAGCCGCCAAAAAGTCCGTAATGCCAATGCGCACCTG
>CADBYQ010000170.1 GCA_902798865.1 Pseudoselenomonas ruminantium
AAAACACACCTATACGGAGTCATATACGGTAGAGCGTGACCCTGATGGCATCTGGGAGCATGTTCGGTCTATCTTTGGCAAGAAGTATAGAACTATAAGAACTAGGGAGCATACAGAAGAAGAAACCATCGATGTCGGCACTAATATTGATGAGTTTATGGATGATTTGATGCCGCAGGTAGAGACCTTTTCCAGGGAGCAAGCTATTGCCAGCTTGAAAATGCTGGAAGAGAATTATTTCCATAAGCAGGAGCAGCTGGTAGGGAAAATGCGGCAAGAGATTGTTCATTTGCAAGATAAGTTAAATAAGCTAAAGGTTTGATGTTAAGCCATGCAAATAATCTTAAAGCTCACGACTGACTGCAATTTGGGCTGTGCCTATTGCAGCGAGGGCAATCAGAACTCACACAGACTATCAGAGAACACCTTTTACAAACTGGTAGACGATTTGCCAGCTTTGCTAACGGCAAAAAATGAACACCGAGCAGATTTTCTTTTCCACGGGGGAGAACCGTTGCTTTATGGCAGGAAACCGCTGAAGAAGCTCATAGACTATGCCAAAAGTAAGCTGACCGCTGCCAAGGTAAATTTTCTTTTGCAGACAAATGGCACATTGGTGGATGATGACTGGGTGAGACTGTTTCGGGAGGAGAACGTTTCTATCGGCGTTTCCTTGGATGGCTATGGAGAAATACACGATAAGTACAGGCGCAATAAGCAAGGGAAACCTACCTCGCAGTTGGTCTTGGCTAATATACGAAAGCTGCAAGCCGCCAAGGTCAACGTGGGGACATTGATGGTGATGAACTCTGCCGAGGATATTGATGCCGAGAAACTGTATGCTTTTATCTGTGACAACAAACTGTATATGAAAATCCATGCGGTAGTCCCCTGTGGGCGAGCTATCGACCGACAGGACACTGATGCCGTCTACGAAAAATATCTGACACTCTTAAAAAAGCTGTTGGCTATGGCCCTGGAAAGTGATAAAAAAATAAGCATTCAGCCCCTGGACTACTTGCTGGATGCTATCTTAGGAGTCTCCCCCATGCGTGAATGCTCGTATAACGGCAAATGCGGCAGTGATTTGCTATGTTTGTATCCCGACGGCGAGGTGGGCTTCTGTGGCCGGGATAATTTATCTCGCCAATTCATTTACGGCAATATCCATGAAAAGACCCTGCTGGAACTGTATCACTCTGAAAACGCCCAGAAGATTAGGCAAAGGCAGGAATACCTTGCCCAGCATGATTGCCAAGGCTGCCCAGAGTGGGATTTATGCCACGGTGGTTGCGCTTATGAAGCCTTCAATAGTTTCGGCACGGTTATGGCGAACTACTCTCATTGCCAGCCGTGGCGGGAGTTCCTGCACTATTTACGGACGGATGGATTGAGCAAATTCAAGCAGTCGTTGATAAGGGAAAAGATAAAACATCGTGAACTGTTAAGGAGCAAAAAGAAAATCATGCAAGAAATCGAGGGGATAAATTTGGCTGGTGGTGATGTCTGATGCTGGATATTCTGATGCTGAATGTTCATCGCCGCTACTTGAACTATATTCCTCAATACGGCGGTTTCCTTGGGATATATCTATTGGCTGCTTTTGCACGACAGGAAGGTTATCAAGCCAAGAGCTTTTTCGGCACTTTGCCGGAAGGACAGAAAAGGGTCGATGCGTTATGTGCCACTGGTGGCGTGGCTATGGTCGGCCTGTACTGTGACTACGACAATGTAAGCGAGAATGTATTCCTTTGTCATTATATCAAAGAAAAATATCATTTGCCGGTAGTAGTGGGCGGTCCACAGGCTACGGCTCTGAGGGAGGATTTCTGTAGAAAATCGGGCTGTGATGCCTTGGTTCGTTATGAGGGCGAATTGACGCTGCTGGAATTGATGAACTATTTTTTGGAAGATGTAGGAGATTTAGCGAGCATACGCGGCATTTCGTTCATGGATAACGGAAAGCTGATTACAAATACGGAGCGGCCATTGATTGAAAATCTGGATCGATTGCCCTTCATTGATGAGGATTGCTACCTGGAACCAAGACACTTCTTTCATGGTCTCAGCATCATGACAGGTCGCGGCTGCCCTTTTCATTGTGCCTTTTGCCACGAGGGTACCCATACCCGTAAGGTGCGTTTTCGCTCCGTGGCGAATGTATTAGCCGAGATAGACGCTTACCTGACAAAAAACAAGTCGGAAAATCTTTATATACTGTTCACTGACGATACATTGACCTTGCAACCTAAGCGGGTCAGGGAACTATGTGACGGGCTGGTGAAGCGGCAAAAAAAGCGGTCTTTCAAGTGGTTTTGCGAGGGGCATGTGCATACGCTCTACAACCACCCGGAAATGATAGCGGACTTGGGACGTGCCGGATGCACTCGCATTCAATTAGGCATCGAGGCCGGGACAGCCCCTGTCCTGAAAGCCTACGGAAAAAATACGACCCCGGAGGAAATACTTTCCGTCGTTCGCCAATGCCGTGATGCCGGGATTAAACAGATTTACGGCAATATCATTTTGGCGGGGGCTAATTTTAGCAAGGAAATCTATGAGCAGGACAAAAAATTTGTCCAGAAGTTGCTAAAAGAAGGTTGTGGCACGGCAGAGATTGGCGTGGTGTCCTTTTGGCCGTTGCCGGAAACGCCCATGACCACTGCCCCTGCGGACTACGGCGTCAAGATATGCGACAAGGAATTTGTGACATCGGTGGGAGATTTCCCCCAAGCGGAAACAGCTGAACTGGATAGATATGATATAGCCATGATGCAACGGGAGCTGGAGGAAAGGATTTCCCGGCAGATGATAGACATGCTTGAAAATTGGGAGGTGCCTACCGAAAGGGTATTGAGCTGGTTTGCTAAATCAGCCTATCGGGAAGGATACGGTGGCTGGTATGTGAAGCTGTTGGGGCAGGAAGTTTTGTATTCCTATTATGAGATGTTGTACCTTGGCGAAGGCCAAGCATCAAAGGATGTTGATGAAATCGCTAAAGCCCATCCGTTGCGAGTGGTTCCTTTGTATAAGTATATGCAAAGGCGCGGCGATGGGCGGGTGGAGATAAGAGGCGAGTACTTTTCTAAGGAGGAAATGGAAATCGTGCTGCTGACCACGGGCAAAGTCAGCGTCGAGGAAATTTGTGAGCGCACAGGTAGTGACAATGAAACAGTGATGAACGTGCTGACCCGTTTGGAACGGCGGCACTTCATCGTATATGCAATTTGACGGAGGAATGGACTATGCGAGAATTGACGAACTATCAAAGCATCTTGCAGGAAAAGTCCGAGGTGGCAGAAGGATATTTCTGCAAATACCCGGATTTAGCCATTGACGAGGTAAAGCGGTATCGCGATATAAACAATACCAAGGTAAAGAGCACATTGCCGGAAATCATGGTCTATGGCATATTTAGTGCTGGCAAGAGCAGCATTCTCAATGAGCTGATTGGCGATGATAGAGCACGGGTTTCTGAGATTCCAGAAACGGATAAAGTAACCTACTATGATTGGCAAGGGTACAAATTGGCAGATACTCCTGGTGTCGCTGCTCCTATAGAGCACGAGGAAATCACAAAGGAACATTTGAAGAAAGCAGATATTGTTCTGTTTGTCATGAGTAACGCAGGAGGCTATGAGCTTGAAACCAATTATAGCCGTATGAAAGATATTGCCGATGCTGGAAAGAAGATCATCATTGTTCTTAATGATAAAACTGGCGACTTGGGAAAACATGATGATACGCTGCAACTCATTAAGCAAAAAATCGATGCCAATATGCGCAAAACCGGCATAGCTAATATAGATGACAGATTTCATATTGAGATAGTGAACGCTGATAGGGCACGTAAAGGGAGGATAACCAATAAACCAGCTCTTGTCGAAATGAGCAATATCAACGGGCTGAAAAACGTCATTCTGACGGAATTGAAAAAGACATCTTCCTTTGATGTACTTCGGCGGTCAATCGTCCAGCTGGAAGAATGCTTGGAGAAATTTGCCGAGGAAGTAAAGGCACAGGAGAGCTCCGAACTGCTAGTAAAGATGAATCAAGTGCTGGAAAACTTTGGTATACAGAAACGGAACATTCGGCAGCAGGTAAATACGTTTATCGACAGAAAGACGGACTTGCTGGCTCCCGAAATGGCAGAGGCTATTTGGTCTAATCGCGAAAACCAGGATAATATAAATAAGGTCGTAGGGGAAAAGTTAGCCAAGTTAAACCAAAGCGTGGAGGAGCATATCCAGCAACTCATCGAGGAAGCGACCGAGACGTTAGCCATGGAGCTGAAGTCATTTGTGGAGGTCAAGATTGAAACCAGCAGTGTCGATGCCGATAGCTTAAAAAATATTTTAGCGAATTTAGAGCAGTTAAACAGCAGCTTGACAGGCGAGGCATCTGTCAATAAAGATTTGCTGACCGATACGGGCGATTTCGACATGAAGGAAATCATGGCCACGCCAGCAGTGGCAGAAATGGTGGGCAGTCTGTTGGTAGGCAGTGGAAAATCCGTAGTGTCAAGTCTGGCAAAAACGAGTATCGGCAAGGCGTTTGCCGGTACCACTATCGGTAAGATGTTAGGCTCGGCGACAAGTTCAGTCATGCCGATGCCGCCGATTCCTGGGCCAATCCCAATTCCTCCAATAGTGATAATAGAAATCGTTAGACGCATATTTAAATTTCTAGGTGGCAACGATGATAATAAGCGTTTGGAAGAAGAAGCAAGGCAGCGAAACGAAACAGCTAGACAACGTTTGGAAATGGAAAAACAGGCGCGGCAGGAAATTAATCAAAAATGCCTATATTGGGTAGATAATTTGGCTGATGAATTAAAATCTGCTGCAAATCAGGCCATCAAAGAAACGCTAAACACTTAATAAACAACAACATGGTAC
>CADBYQ010000171.1 GCA_902798865.1 Pseudoselenomonas ruminantium
TTCATATACTTTTTTATCAATTCCAGGATGACGAAAAATTGGCATTAGCCTGCAAGACCCTCCATAAAATGGGTATCGTGACCAAAATTCTGCAGCCGGAGGACTGGCGGGAAAAGGTCGGCTATTTATTGGGCGCTAAAGGCTTTCAGCCCGCCAAGGCTAAAGACGAGGATAACTTTGTCTTTCCCCATGAGGTCATGGTGCTCCAGAATATCCGCAACAAGCGTTTGGATGAAGTGCTGCTGGCGCTTAAAGAGGCCGGTGTGCCTCATATCCGCTTTAAGGCGGTGGTGACGCCATTTAATACCCTGTGGACACTCAGAAGATTGTGTGAAACGATGCAGAAGGAACACGGCGCGTTGGCGGAACAGGCGAATTAAAGACAGGTATTGCAGGCTTTAGGCTGTTCATGTTGAACGCTCTCTTGGCTTGAAATATGTATCTATAGGTTGTATAATATGCATAAAGAAATGGCTGGTGTGTAGCAGCGCCGGTCACTTCCCGTTATCTAGAATGTGAGGAAGGCCGCACCGCTTAACAAGCGGTCTTTTTCATATTACAAAGTAATTTCTTACCTGAACAATCCTAAGACGGCAACAATCAGCGTCAGGCCAGCTATCAACAAGGACAGCTTTTCATATAGCGTCATGGTTACCACCTCCCCAGAGGGAAGACCGACTCACCAGCCGTAAAATATTATAGCACAGGAATACAGCGGAGGAAAGGTCATAGAAAATATGATTATTGCATGATATAAAGGAACCCGCTGTTTTTGACACGTCTGAGAAAAAAACGTATACTATCAATTAGTAGTTTTTAGTGGATAGCAAACGGAGATAGATTCGATGAAACAAGATGATTTGGATAAGACGCAGTTAATGCGTCCTGTTGACGGGCAGAGGTCAGATGACGAGCGAAAGTTCGATACTCAGCCTTTGCCACGGATTGGAGATAATGCAGAGCGGATGGACAGCGGCTATCGCGGCGTGCGGGAACTGCCGCCGGAGGAGATACCGTCCCGTGTGGAAAAGCCAAAGGCTAAGCCGTTTTTTACCGCAGGTAAGAAGCGAGGCATACTCTTGGCCTTTTGCTTTGTGGCAGCGCTTTTGGGCGGTTTTATGCTGGCTGGCTACAGTCAGGACCAGTCTGAGGCCAAGCAGAATCAGCAGCAGATGGAACGTCAGCAGATGCAGGCACGAGAGCAGAAGCTGGCTGACCAGGAAGCAGACCTCAAGGCGCGCCGTCAGGAATTGGAGCGGCAGAAGCAGGCGTTGCAGGAGCGTGAGCGCGAGTTGGAGGATATGTCCAGCCGGGCAAAGGGACGCAACGAGGAAATCAGCAAGGAGGCGCCTGGTTCTACGTTGGGCAAGCTGGTGGATAAAGTTACCGGCAAGGAGGCCAAGCGTCAGGAGAAGCTGCAGGAAAACGAGAAGGTTTCTGCGCAGGCAGACAGTGATGTGGCAAAGTTAAAGCAGTCCATTGCCGAGGCCCAGAGCATGCTCGATGATGTGGATGCCAAGCTGGATACGGTGGCGGAAATGCAGCAGGAGGCCGGCAGGATTAAGGCCAAAGCCGAGAGCGCCTATGCAGAGAACAAGGATGTTATCGACAAAGCGGTTTATTATGCCCGGACGGGAGCAGATATCCTGTCCAAGTGGCTGTCTGAATAAAACAGGATGAAGGGAGTAAAAACGTTGAAGAAGTATGCATTATTAATCATGGCAATTTTATTGATAGGCCTGGTAGCTGGCTGTGGTCAGCAGGAAGCCAAGAAGGATTTACAGCCCTTGAATATCGGCCTGATGCCGGATACGGATTCCTTGCCGTTTATCATCGCGCAGGAAAAGGGGTATTTTAAGGAAGAAGGTCTGGAGGGCAACATTCAGCAGTACAAGAGTGCTATGGATAGGGATTCGGCGCTGCAGAGCGGCAATCTGGATGGGGCAATCTCGGATATGCTGGCTGTGGCTTTTGCCAAAGACGGCGGCTTCAATGTGAAGGTAACGTCCTTCACCGATGGCAGCTATAAACTGATTGCAAGCAAGCAGTCTGGGGCGAAATCCGTAGCTGACCTTAAAGGTCAGGATGTAGCGGTTTCCCGCAATACCATCATTGAGTATGTGACGGACCAGATTCTGGCGAAGGAAAATCTGCCGGAAGACAGCATTAACAAGGTGATTATCCCGCAGATTCCCACCCGTTTGGAAATGCTGCAGAATGGCAAGCTCGCTGCGGCGACCCTTCCTGAACCGATGGCAAGCATTGCCGTGCACAACGGCTGCCAGTTCGTAACGGGTTCTGACGAACTGGGCATCAATCCGGGCGTCATCATGTTTACGGCCAAGACTACGAACGACAGACGGGCAGAAATTGCCGCGATGTATCGCGCCTATAACAAAGCCGTGGATTACCTCAACAACACGCCGCGGGAAGAATACATTGACCTGATCGTGGAAAAAGGCGGTTTCCCGCCGGCTGCCAAGGAAGCCTTGAAGCTGCCGGAATATCATCATGCGACTCTGCCCAAGGAAAGCGATGTGGTGGACTGCGTGAAGTGGTTGCAGGGCAAGGGGCTTATTCAGAAGAATTACACCTACGCCGATTTTGTGGTCGATGTATTGAGCAAGTGATATGATTGAAGTAAAGAATTTAGCCGTTAGCTATTCTGGGTTAAAACAAAAGAATACGGCATTGCAAAATGTCAGCCTGACCGTTCCGCAAGGAACGGTTTGTGCTGTTATAGGCCCTTCCGGCTGCGGCAAGTCTACATTGCTAAAGGTGATCGCGGGGCTGATTACCGATTTTGCGGGACAGGTGCGCATTAACGGCGGTGAAGTCAGCCCCAAGAAACTGCGGATTGGCTTTATGCCGCAGAACTACGGCCTGTTGCCCTGGCAGACCGTGGCGGATAATATTCGGCTGGCCTGCCGGATTAAGGATGGCTGGACGGAAGCAAGGGCGGCCAAAATGGAGGCCTTGTGCCAAAAACTGGGCATTGAGGATTTGCTCAGCCGCTATCCGCAGGAACTCAGCGGCGGGCAGCAGCAGCGGGTGAGCCTTGCCCGCGTTTTTTTGCTCGAGCCGGATATTTTGCTGATGGATGAACCGTTTTCGGCACTCGATGCCATCACCCGCGAGGAAATGCAGGATGTATTCCGTGACCTTTGGGAGGAAGCGGGCATAACCACAATCCTTGTGACCCATTATGTGGAAGAAGCCTTGTACTTAGGCCAGCAGATTGTACTGATGGCGGGCGGCCAAAGTGGCGGCACGGTGGCCGAGGTCATGGAGAATAAATGGCAGGGCAGCCGTGCGTGGAAGACGACGACGGAATTTTTCGCCAAGAGTCAGGAATTGAAGGAGAAAATCAAGGCTATGGGGGCGCGGCAGTCATGAGAAACAAAAGCAAAGTAGTTTTGCGTGCCTATCTTTTCGGCGTGCTCTTTTTGCTGCTCCTGTGGCAGCTGACGGCGGCCTTGGTACAGCTGCCCATCATACCAGAGCCCTCGTTGGTCTTTGAACGCTTGGGGCAAATTTTTGCGGACAAAATCGCTGTGCACGCCGCGTATAGCCTGTGGCGGATTTTTGCCGGTATTTTGTTGGCGGTATTGGTGGGTTACCCTTTAGGCATTATCATGGGCTATTTTTCCAAGGCAGACCGGTATTTGGCGCCGCTGGTTTATCTGACCTATCCAATACCGAAGATTGCCCTGCTGCCCATTTTGATGCTCCTGGCCGGGATTGGGGAACTGTCGAAAATCATCATGATTTTCCTCATTGTGGTATTTCAGATTGTCGTGGCCCTTAGGGATGGTATCCGTGCTATTCCTGCCGAAACCTATTATCCGCTGTATTCTTTGGGCGCGAGGTTCCGGCAGGTGTTCCGTTATATCCTCGTACCGGCGACTTTGCCGAATTTTATCACGGCTATCCGCGTGGCTATGGCTACGGCCGTTTCGGTGCTGTTTTTTACGGAAACCTTTGGCACGCAATACGGCATGGGCTATTTCATCATGGATGCCTGGCTGCGGGTGAATTATCTGGAGATGTATACGGGCATTGTGATTCTGAGTCTGATGGGGTTATTCCTGTTTGGTTTGTTGGATATCCTTGAAGCGCGCCTTTGCCGCTGGCAGATGAAGTGAGGTCGGGATGAGAAAATTAGGAATCTTTCTGTGGGTCTGCGTATTGGCTTTGGGACTTTGCCTGGGCGGCAAAATGGCTTGGGATTTTCTAAATGGGACAGTCGGAGCCACAGGGCCAGCGGCGGTTTCTGTTCATAGCCATGGTCAGCCTGCACCAGAAACGATGCGGGATATCGAGCAGGCGGCATCAGCTTTTCCGCAGCTTTTGGAAGAACGGTATCAGGTGAGCTTGCAGCATAATGTCGATATTTGGGTCAGTGCGGATACGGGGAAATATGAGGAGCTGCTGGTTAAAAAGCTGGGTGTAGAAGAGGAGAAGGTTAAGCCCAAAGCGCAATACACCAGTGGTGAGTCCATGGGCAGGAAGAATATCATTGCGCTGGACGGCGATAAGCAGAAAATGACGGATAAAAGCGAGCGGTACAGCACTACTGGTCACGAGCTGTTTCATCAGTTGCAGTATGAATTGAGTGATGGCCGCAGTGGCTATGAAAATTCCCTGTTTTGGCTGGAGGAAGGTACAGCCGATTATGCCGGCGCCTTGCTGGCAGAGAAGATGGGCGGCCGTTCGGTAGAAAAATGGTATATGGACGATTTGTTTACCCTGCAAAACGCCAAGGAAACAGCCAAAGTAGAAAAACTGCAGCGCACCACGGAAGAAGAACGCGTGCGGCTTCTGAGCGGCAAGGCGAAGTATTATACGCTTTCGGATGTGATGGTTTACTATCTGCTGCATCATTATGGCGGCG
>CADBYQ010000172.1 GCA_902798865.1 Pseudoselenomonas ruminantium
TTTTGCCCATGCTGCCCGTGAGCAGAAAGGGGTAGCGAGCGCCCAGCCCCTGGACGCAGAAGGCCACCAGGGCCGAGCACCAGTGCACTGCGGCGGGCACGACCGGGAAGGGAAGCGGCACGATCAGTGCCGAGCCGATGCTGAGCTTTTCCGGCTGCAGGCCCGGATTTGCCAGCAGCACGGCCTCGGTGCTGCTGCCGTAGCGCCGCGCCAGGGACCAGACCGTGTCCCCCGGGCGGATGCGAAGACTCACATAGCCGGTGTACCAGGGCAGCAGGGCATGGTGGGTGGCCTTGCCCGCGATGGCGTGACGGTGTTTTTGACCACGCATTATATTGAGGAGGCCGAAAACCTCTGCCAGCGGGTGGCGATTCTCAATAAAGGCAAGTTGTCTGCTTTAGACACCCCGGCGAATTTCAAGGAGCAGCTGGGCAAATTCACGGTGGAATGGGATGGCGAAAATGGCCGGGAGTACCGCTTCTTTGGCGAAAAAGAAGCGGCGGCAGAGTTTGCCGGGAAGCAGGAAGCCGCAGGCGGCATCCTCATCCGCCCAACGAATTTGGAAGATGTATTCATTGAACTCACCGGGCATAAAGGAGGCCTTTGATTTTGCAGATGTTATATGACACCTGGACGGTGTTTTGGCGGGACTGGGGGGTATTAAAAAGGCGTCTTACCAAGTTCATTCTGGCCCGTATGGTGGCGCCCATGCTCTATTTGGTGGCCTTTGGCTGGGGCTTGGGGCGCAGTATCAATGTGGGCAGCGGCAGTTATTTGGATTTTTTGGTGCCGGGAATACTGGCACTTAATTCCATGAATATCAGCTTTAACAGCATTACACCGGTGCATGCCGAGCGCATTTATCATAAGAGTCTGGAGGAATATATATTGGCGCCGATTAAGCCCGCCTCCTATGTGCTGGGCAAAGTGCTTGCGGCGGTATTGCGCAGTCTTATCTCTAGTGCCATCATTTTGATTTTGGCTTATGCCTTTGGCGCGCATATCATGCTTTCACCGCTGATGCTGTTGGTGCTGATACTCAATGCCGTTATCTTTGCTGAGGTTGGTTTCTTTGCTGCAATGAAAATCAGCACCTATGAGGAAATGAGTCAGGTGAATACCTATATCCTGCTGCCCATGTCCTTTCTCTGCGGCACGTTCTTCACCACACAGGCCTTGCCCGGCGTCTTGCGCCTGGTGATTGAGGCTTTGCCGCTGACCCATACCAGCATGCTGCTGCGCAGTTTGGCCAGTGGGGGCGGGGCAGAATGGCTGTCCTTGTCGGTGCTTGCCTTCTATGCGCTGGCAGGCTTTTACCTGAGCCATCGGGCTTTTGCCAAATTGGCGGCGTAATCCTGGGTAAAATACAGATAATACATTGGACAAAATTGGTCCCTTTTGTTACAATGATATATCGAGTTAGTTTTTATAGAAGGACTGAATAAATAAGTATGAAAATTATAGATGGCAAAGCCCAGCGCTATGTCAAATTTTTGGTTTATGGCTGTCAGATGAATGTGGCCGATGCCGAGCGCATGGCCGGGCAGCTGGCCGATATCGGCTATGAGCGCCTCGCCGATGATGCGCCGATGGAAGAAGCTGACCTCTTAATCATCAATACCTGTGCCGTGCGCGAAACGGCGGAGGACAAGGTCTATGGCAAAATCGGGGAAATCAAGAACATCAAGCGCAAGAATCCGCAGCTGATTTTTGGTATCACCGGCTGCATGGCCCAGAAGGAGAGCGACAAGCTTATCAAGCGGGCACCGCATATCGATTTTGTGCTCGGTACGGGCAAGGTGCATGAACTCAACGCGGTTGTGCAGGAAATCGAACGCGAACACGGTCATGTGGTCAATACGGAACTGGATGCCAAGACGGCACCGTCTATCGCCGAAGACCATCGTGTGGCCCGTGATGGCAAGCTGTCGGCCTGGATTCCCATCATGTATGGCTGCAACAACTTCTGCACCTACTGCATTGTGCCCTATGTGCGCGGCCGGGAGCGCAGCCGCCGTCCGGAAGATGTGGTGAAGGAAGTCGAACAGGCTGTGGCACAGGGCTATAAGGAAGTTACCCTGTTAGGCCAGAACGTCAACTCCTATGGCAAGGACCATAAGCTTGCGACCTTTGCCGAACTCTTAAAGATGGTGGACAAGGTGGAAGGCATTAAGCGGGTGCGCTTTATGACCTCCCATCCCAAGGATTTGAGCGACGAAGTGATTGATGCCATTGCCACGGGCGAGCACCTCTGTGAGCATATCCATCTGCCGGTGCAGTATGGCAGCAACCATCTCTTGAAGGCCATGAACCGCGTTTATACGGTGGAAAGCTACAAGGAACTCGTGCGCAAAATCCGCGCCCGTTTGCCGCAGGCATCCCTGACTACGGACCTCATTGTGGGCTTCCCCGGCGAAACGGAAGATGACTTTGCACAGATGCTGGATTTCTTAAAGGAAATCCGCTATGATTCGGCCTATACCTTTATATATTCCAAGCGCAGCGGCACGCCGGCGGCCACGATGGATAATCAGGTGGATGATGATGTGAAGAAGGAACGGTTAAATGCCTTGATGGCCGTGCAGAATCAGATTAGCCTCGAGAAGAATCAGGCTTTGCTCGATTCGGTTATGGAAGTGATGGTCGAAGGCCCCAGCAAGAATGATGAATCTGTCTGGACAGGCCATACGAGAACGAATAAAATCGTACTTTTTAATCATCAGGATGAGCAGCCCGGTGATTTTATCAATGTGAAGATTACGCACCCGCAGACCTGGGTGTTAAAAGGAATTCGTGTATAATATATGTGGAGAGCTCCCTCATGCTGAGGGAGCTTCTGCCGTTTTATCGTTTAGTGGAGGTGCAGTTAATTCATGGAACTTACGCCCATGATGCAGCAATATTTGGCTACAAAGGAACAGCATCCTGAGGCCATTCTCTTTTTCCGTTTGGGTGATTTTTACGAAATGTTCTTTGATGACGCCCGCATTGTGTCCAAGGAACTGAGTCTGACGCTTACAAGCCGCAACGGCAATACGGATAAGGCGCCCATGTGCGGCGTGCCCTATCATGCTGCCGAAGGCTATATCAATAAGCTCGTGAGCCGCGGCTACAAGGTCGCCATTGCCGAACAGATTGGCGACCCCAAGGCCAAGGGGCTGACCAAGCGTGAAGTCATCAAGATCATCACGCCGGGTACGGTATTGTCTGAATCCGCGCTCAAGGATTCGGCCAACAACTATATTGCCCTTGTCTATGAAAAGGGCGAACAGATTATCTTAGCGGGTGCTGATATTTCCACGGGTGAATGTTTCTATGGCATCTATGGCGGCGGCAGCCGGGAGCAGATGCTCTATGATGAGCTTTACCGTTTGGCGATGCCGGAACTCCTGGTCGTGGGACAGCCTTCTTTTATGGAGCGGCTCAAGGAATTTACGGATTTGCGCTTGCCGGCAACGTCCTATACCCGCATTGCCGAGGTTTCGGCGGCTGTAGAGGACCGCATTATCGAGCATTTTGCCGCGGATGTCCGCCCGGCTGACGAAGGGGCAAAAGAAGCTGTGGCCACGCTGTTGGATTATCTCCATGATACGGTGATGACGGACTTAACCCACCTCAATCAGCTGGCTTTTCTGGATGCCTCGGAAAATCTCGTCATTGATACCTATACCCTGCGGAACCTCGAAATTACACGCAATCTGCGCGATGGGGGCAAGAAGGATACCCTGCTCGATGTGCTCGATTTCACCAACACCGCCATGGGCAGCCGCCTTCTGAAAAAATGGCTTGAATATCCGCTCTTAAACATCCTGCCCATCAATCAGCGCTTGGATGCAGTGGAAGAACTTACGAAGGACTTTTCTCTGCGAGGAGGTCTGCGGGAAGCCTGCAAGGATATTCACGACTTTGAACGCCTGCTTACGCGCATTGAGGTGGGCACGGCTAATGCCCGTGATTTGATTGCACTGAAGATTTCGCTGATGAGTCTGCCCGCCATTAAGAACAAGATGGCAAGTGTGCAGGCTAATGTGCTGGTAAACTGTCAGCAGAATATCCATGTGTTCGATGATTTGGTGGATTTACTGCAGCGTGCCATCGTGGATGAACCGGGGATTTCCCTGCGGGATGGCGGCATTATCAAGAGCGGCTATAACGCCGATTTGGACGAATACCGCCGCATTGCCCATGACAGCAAATCCATGCTGCAGGAAATCGAGGAGCGGGAGAAGGAAGAAACCGGTATCCGCTCACTCAAAATCGGTTACAATAAGGTTTTTGGCTACTATATCGAAGTGCGCCACAGCGGTGCCGATTTGGTGCCGGACAGGTATATCCGCAAGCAGACATTGGCCAATGCCGAGCGTTATATCACCGAAGAACTCAAGGAGTTTGAAACCAAGATTCTCGGTGCGCAGGAAAAGATTGTCAGCATTGAGTACAATCTCTTTACCGAAGTGCGCGAGGTCATCAAGAGCCGCCTGACGGAAATTCAGGGCACGGCCCATGAAATCGCCATCGTCGATGTGCTCACGAGTCTGGCCGAAGCCGCTGTCGCCTATAACTATGTGCGTCCTCGCATGGCAAACAACGGTGAGATTGATATAAAAGATGGCCGTCACCCACTGGTTGAGCGCATTTTGACCCGTGACCTCTTTGTGCCCAATGACACGAAACTCAACCATAGCAGCTGTGAAATCATGCTGATTACCGGGCCGAATATGGCGGGTAAATCCACCTATATGCGGCAGACGGCGCTCCTTACAATGATGGCGCAGATTGGCAGCTTTATTCCCGCCCGCGAGGCAACGATTTCGCCGGTGGATAGAATCTTTACCCGTATCGGTGCCAGCGATGACCTCGTCAGCGGGCA
>CADBYQ010000173.1 GCA_902798865.1 Pseudoselenomonas ruminantium
GGTTGACGCATTGCGGCAGCCTTTTTGTCATGCCACAAAATCACTTCATAGAAATTTACTCCATTACGAAATTTATGCTTGACTTTTTATTTGCAGGCTTAAAAAGATATTGGCATTATAACATAAAATTAAAGGCTTGACAACATAAAATAAGTGTGATACTATCTGGATAAATTACAAATAGTTTTTTATACGCCGAGTAAAGCTATTCGTGAAAATTATGTAAGATGAACTTTTGAAAACATATGCTGAAGGAGCACAGGGGAGGATACCAGCATGAACGAGACCATGAAGAACATTCTTGAGCGCAGAAGCATCCGCAAGTACAAGCCGGATATGGTGGAAAAAGAACTTATTGACCAGGTGATTGAGGCGGGGCTCTACGCTGCCACGGGACACGGCAAGCAGTCCTCGGTGATTATTGCCGTGACGGACAAGGAATTTCGGCATGAGCTGTCCGAGGAAAACCGCAAAATAGAGGGCTGGAAGGAGGGGATTGATCCTTTTTACGGTGCGCCGGTTGTCCTGCTCGTCATTGCCAACCGGGAATCGCCCAACGCCGTGTATGACGGCGCAGCAACGCTGACCAACATGATGCTGGCGGCGAAAGCCCTGGGGCTTGGTTCCTGCTGGGTGCATCGGGCAAAGCAGGAAATCGACTCAGAGTTCGGCAAGAAACTGCTCTCACGGCTCCATATTTCCGGCGACTATGAGGGCGTAGGTCATTTGCTTCTGGGCTATCCTGACTGTGAGTCGCCAAAGGCTGCCAAGCGCAAGCCGGACAGAGTGTATTACGTTTGAGTGGAAACGACCAAGGCGGTGTGTCAGTTGACTAAAGACCTCACGAAAATAACAAAATCAGCAGCAGGATTTTTCACGCTCCTGCTACTGGTGACAAACGTAGTGGGATGCGGTGCAGCCTTGCAGAAAGGAGAGATGGAAATGACAAAGGAAATCATCCAATCCGACGGAGCAGAGACGAGCTCCCCTGCCCGGACGGAATACGTCAAGTTAAACAGCGGCTACAATCTGCCGGCTTTAGGGCTTGGCACATGGACGTTGTCGGACGATAAGGCAGAGGAAAGCGTCTATTTCGCCATAAAAAACGGATACCGTCTCATTGACACGGCTCGCTACTATAACAATGAAATCGGCGTGGGGAGCGGGGTTCGCCGCGCTATTTCCGAGGGAGTCATCTCCCGCGAGGAAATTTTTGTGACCAGCAAGGTCATGCCCGGAGATTACAGGCGTCCCGATGCTGCCATTGACGATTCTTTGGAGAGGTTGGGGCTCGGATATATCGACCTCATGCTGGTGCATCAGCCGGGAGCGGGGGATGAGGAAGTCTACAAGGCATTGGAACGGGGCGTTCGCGCCGGAAAAATTCGTTCCATTGGTATTTCCAACTATTACACGCCGGAAGCCTTTGAGCGAATAAACCGCATTGCTGAAATCGTTCCTGCCGTTGTGCAGAACGAGAATCATCCCTTTTACCAAAACAAACAGTTGCAGGAATACTTGCGGCAATATGGTACGGTTGTAGAGGCATGGTATCCCTTTGGCGGCAGGGGCAACACGCAGAAAGTATTTCAAAATGAAACCATCAAGGAAATCGCCAGTCGGCATGGCAAGACATCCGCTCAAATCGTGTTGCGCTGGCAGATACAGGATGGTTATATCGTCATTCCCGGTTCCGGCAATTCGCAGCATATAGCTGAAAATGCGGCAATTTTTGATTTTGCCCTCTCTGATGATGATATGCAGCAAATGAAGGAGTTGAATACGAATCGCCGATTTGAAAATTGGTGACAAAAAAATTGTTCCGCAGGGGGAGCAAAATCCCAATCGAGGGGGGGCAAATGCACCCCCTTCTCTTTTTCTCAAAGCCTCATCCCGTGCGGCTTCCGATCGATACTCGTTTAACGATAGACAAGGGGGTGCAAGGGGGTTCATCGTTAGCTTATGGATGAAATGAATGTTCTATCGGATAGAGTGCAGAAATGTATCAGTGAAAATGCCCGCATAGCCCAAGACCAGACGGACTACCAGAAACGCTATGATGAACTGGTCAATCGTTATGAGACGACCAAAGCCAGCTATGACAGGACAGAAAAATCCATCAAGGACCGGCATGCTAAGGCAGAGCGGCTTGGGGCATTTGTCAAAGCATTGGCCGCCCAAGACGCGTCAGTAACGGAGTTTAATGAAGGCTTGTGGGGAACGATTGTGGACTTCATGACCATATACAGCAAGGAAGATATCAGCGTAACATTCAAGGATGGAACAGAAATTCATATAGGGTAACAGGTGGCACGGGCAAAGTCCCGTGCCAATTTTCTTGTCTTAACTTCTTATTTTATGGTAAAATGATTGTTATGTGATTAACAAGATTAATGGAGTGTATGTTTTTGAGACGAAGAATCGCCTGTAAAGCAGTCACAGCGTTCATGCTGGGGGCTGCTGGTTTTATGATAAATTTGCCGCAGAGTCCGTCTGCTTTTGCTGAAGTGCAGGATAAGGTTTATGTACAGCCGGAGCGTCCGGAGATTCCGGGGCTGGTGGTCAGTCCTGCCGACCCGCTGCAGAAGCTTACGGCGCGTTCTGCCATTGTGATGGATGCGGCAACCGGTCAGGTTCTCTATGAGCGGGATATTGATACCCGCAGATATCCGGCCAGTACCACCAAGATGATGACGTTGATTGTGGCGCTGGAGCACGGCAAACTGGACGATATCGTGACGGTTGGCAAAAATGCAGAAGGCGTGGAAGGTTCTACGCTTTGGCTGGTGCAGGGGGATAAGATTCCCCTGGGCGAACTGCTTGCCGGTATGATGATGCATTCCGGCAATGATGCCACCGTTGCGGTAGCTGAGCATATCGCTGGCAGCGTGCCGGCTTTTGTGGAAATGATGAATGAAAAAGCCACGGCAATCGGCGCATATAATACGCATTTTGTCAATCCAAACGGCCTGCCGGATGAAAAGCATTATACCACCGCCTTTGATTTGGCCAAGATTGCGGCCTATGGTTATAGTCTGCCGCATTTTGAGGAAATCGTCAGCAAACAGGAAACCATTTATGACTGGGTAAAAGACCCGGCCAAGAAGCTGCGCAATGAAAATCAGATGCTTTGGCTCTATCGTGGAGCTAATGGGGTCAAGACCGGTTATACAGAAGCAGCAGGCCGCTGTCTGGTATCGGCCGCCCGCCGTGATGGCATGCAGCTCGTAGCGGTTGTTTTGGACAGCTATTATATGTGGAATGATTCCATTGCCTTGCTCGACTATGGTTTCCACAATGTTCAGCCCAAAACACTGGTGAAAAAAGGCGACGTGGTGACCAAGGTGGATGTAGCCGACGGCCGCCATGACGAAGTGGAACTTATTGCCGCAGAATCATTGGTCGTTGCCGAAAAGAACGGCGAAAGTGCCAAGGTGGAAAAAAAGATAGAAATCCCCAATGACGTTGCTGCTCCGATTAAGAAGGGTGATGTCATTGGCAAAGTCGTCTGCTACTATGACGGCAAACGTCAGGGCTCCATCAATCTGTTAGCCGCACAGGATGTGGAATATTATTCCTTCTGGGATAATCTATTGAACTATCTGCGTGATTTCTGGAAAGGACTGTTCTGATGGCAGAACGCTTGCAAAAAATTATCGCTCAGGCAGGGATTGCTTCCCGGCGGGCAGCAGAGGGAATGATTCTCGAAGGTCGCGTTACGGTTGACGGTCAGATTATCACAGAACTAGGTGGCAAATACGACAGCAGCCAGCATAAAATCTGTGTAGACGGCAAGCCGCTGACCTTTACCGAAACAAAAGTGTATTATCTGCTGAATAAGCCCAAAGGCTACCTTTCCACCGCCAAAGACGAACGCGGTCGGCGTACGGTTTTGGACTTGCTGCCGGAAGTCAAAGAGCGGGTTTATCCGTTGGGCAGACTCGATAACAACACCGAAGGGCTGCTGCTTATCTCCAATGACGGGGATTTGATGAATGGTCTGCTGCATCCGCGCTACAAGGTCAATAAAACCTATGTGGCGCGCGTAGCAGGGATTCCCACAGAGAAGACCTTGGACAAATTGCGGCAGGGCATCAAACTGGAAGATGGCATGACCGCACCGGCTGTTGTGCAGCTGCTTGAAACAGCCGATAGTGAAGCCAAAGTGGAAATCACCATTCACGAAGGCCGCAACCGTCAGGTGCGCCGGATGTTTGCCGCCATTGGCTGTGATGTGCGGGCTCTGAAACGGGTAAAATTTGCGGGACTTACCTTAGCAGGAGTCAAGCGCGGTCATTATCGTCCGCTTACCGCTGAGGAAATAGCAGAACTCTATCATATAGCAGGAATAAAACAATCATGAAAACTATCCTTGTAATTGGTGCCGGGCCTGCCGGCATGATGGCCGCCATCAAAGCCGCGGAAAACGGCGCCGATGTGACCATACTCGAAAAAATGAAACGCCCCGGCAAGAAGATGCTGATTACCGGCAAGGGACGCTGTAATATCACCAATGCCGCTACCGTGCCGGAAATCATCAAGAATATCCATGGCAATGGCAAGTTCCTCAATAGCTCCATGCGGGCCTACGACAATGAAGATGTGATTTATTTCTTCGAGTCACAAGGCGTGCCGACCAAGGTGGAACGCGGCCAAAGGGTATTCCCGGTCAGCGACAAGGCACAAGATGTCGTGGATGCCATGGTGCATAAGCTCCACGAACTGGGCGTCAAAATCGTTACAGAAAGCCCTGTGGCAGAAATTCTGGCACAGGATGACAAAATCAAGGCGGTCAAGTTGCAAAGTGGTGCCAGCATAAAGGCAGATGCCGTTATTCTTTGTACCGGCGGCGCCTCTTATCCC
>CADBYQ010000174.1 GCA_902798865.1 Pseudoselenomonas ruminantium
CTCAATCAGCATGGTTTCCGGGCGGCCGAGGTCAATGGTGAATCCGCTGACCGCCAGCAGATACTGGAGGACTTCGACAAGGACCAATACGATGTGCTCTGCAATTCCATGCTGTTGACCGAAGGTTGGGACTGCCCCAGTGTTGACTGCGTGATTGTACTGCGGCCAACCAAAAGCCGCGCCCTGTACAGCCAGATGGTAGGGCGTGGTACCCGCTTGTTTGAGGGCAAGGAAGACCTTTTGCTATTGGATTTTTTGTGGATGACGGAACGGCATGAGCTTTGCCGCCCGGCACATCTCATTGCAAAATCCAAGCAGGTAGCAGACAAGATGACCGCCAAAATTGCCGAATCGGATGAACCACAGGAGCTTGGCGAAGTGGAACAGGAAGCAGAACAGGACATCGTCCGGGAACGCGAAAACGCACTGGCTCAGGAACTGGAGCAGATGAAGAAGCGCAAGCGTAAGCTGGTTGACCCGTTGCAGTTTGAGCTTTCGATTGGTGCTGAAGACCTGAGCAGCTATGTCCCGTCGTTTGGTTGGGAAGTTGAGCCGGTCACGGACAAGCAGAAAAACAAGCTGGAGAAATTCGGTATTTTCCCAGATGAAATCGAAAACGCAGGCAAGGCAGCGGTTATCTTAAAGCGGCTCATGAAACGTGTAGACTTGGGGCTTTCCACACCAAAACAGATTCGTTTCCTCGAAAAGAAGGGCTTTCAGCATGTGGGGACGTGGAGCTTCAAGGAGGCCAATGGCATGATTACACGGATTGCAGCCAGTAATTGGAGGATTCCACGGGGCATTAATCCCCTGACGTATAAACCGGTTGAGGTTAGGAGTGCAGAATGAATAAACAAGATTTAATTGACGCGATGAATCATATCAATCCCAGCGCCGTTTCCTATGAGGAATGGTGCCAGGTGGGTATGGCGCTTAAACATGAAGGTTTCCCGTGTGCGGTATGGACGGATTGGAGTGCACAGGATTCATCACGATTCCACAATGGAGAATGTGAAAAGAAATGGGATAGTTTCCGCGAGCAGGTTGATAAGCCGGTTACGGCAGGGACCTTGGTCAAAATTGCCTATACGCATGGATGGGTACCACCACAGGTGGATGACCATGCTATGGGATGGAATGAGGCTGTATTGGTAACGGATACGGAGAAACGCACAGGTATTATCGACAGGAACTGGTTGGAAGGGCGCGAGGTTATCGAGCCGCAGGATTCAGAATGGAATCCTGCCGATGACCTCATCAAATACCTTGAGGTGCTGTTCCAGCCGGAAGAAATCGTCGGCTATTGTTGTGAATCCTATCAGCGCCATAACGATGAGCGTTGGACACCGGCAGGCTCCGGTGTGTATGTCCGTACTGCCGGGGAGATTATCGCCAAATTGAAGCTCTATCGTGGAGACAGCGCGGTTATTGGCAAAGCGCTTGGTGATTACAATCAGGAATGCGGCGCATGGATTCGGTTCAACCCGCTCAATGGCGAGGGCGTAAAGAACGCCAATGTAACGGATTTCCGCTATGCGCTCATTGAATCAGACAAGCTGTCCATTGAGAAGCAGAATGAAATCATCCACAAGCTGGAGCTTCCGGTGGCGGCACTGGTCACGTCAGGCAATAAATCCCTGCATGCGATTGTCCATGTGGATGCCGGCAGCTACACCGAATATCGGAAGCGGGTTGATGCGCTCTATAAGATTTGCCAGGAGAATGGTCTCGAGCTAGACCCGGCGAACCGCAATCCGTCGAGACTGTCCCGTATGCCTGGTGTCATGCGGGCGGGCAAGAAGCAATTTCTCGTGGAAACCAACATCGGTAAAGAGAGCTGGGAAAAATGGCAGGAATGGTATGCCGAACAGAATGACGATTTGCCGGATTTTGAGAATCTGGCGGATGAATGGGAGAACCTCCCCGAACTGGCACCACCACTTATTGATGGGATTCTGCGGCAGGGACATAAGATGCTGCTTTCGGGGCCGTCCAAGGCGGGTAAGTCTTTCCTGCAGATTGAAATGGCTATAGCTCTAGCAGAGGGGCTGCCTTGGCTCGGATGGAACTGCGCACAGGGCACGGTCATCTATGTAAACTTCGAGCTGGACCGGGCAAGCTGTCTGCATCGTTTCAAGGATGTGTATGAATCTTTGAGTATAGAGCCGAAGAACCTGCGCAACATTGATATCTGGAACCTGCGCGGCAAGAGCCTGCCGATGGACCAGTTAGCCCCCAAGCTTATACGCCGGGCACGGAAGGAAAACCCGATAGCCATTATCCTTGACCCGATATACAAGGTCATTACCGGTGACGAAAATAGCGCCGACCAGATGGCACGGTTTTGTAATCAGTTTGACAAGGTATGTACAGAGGTTGGCTGCAGCGTGATTTACTGCCATCACCACAGTAAAGGTGCGCAGGGTTCCAAAAAAGCCATGGACCGTGCCAGTGGTTCGGGAGTATTTGCCCGTGACCCGGATGCGCTGATTGATATTATCGAGCTTCCTCTGAAGGATGAACAGTATGAAAACATGAAAGCCGACAAGCAGCGGGAGATTATCACTCAGTATCTGGATAGCCATGTGAGCGGCTGGCGTAATCGCCTGCCGGACGAACATCTGAGCGATGCTTTCCGGCTGAGCGAGTATTGCAAGAAGAATCTTTATGAGAATGCCAAGGCGGAGCTGTTCGCCCGGATTGCCGAGTCTGACCGCCACGTTGAGCATACATCGGCATGGCGTGTCAGCTGTACGCTCCGCGAATTCGAGAAGGCGGACAACAAGGATATATTCTTCAGCTGGCCGATACATCGTGTTGATGAATCGGGGATGTTATCTAAAATCCGTCCGGACATTGAAATCAATGGCAAGACCATTCATCAGCGGGATGTATCCGATGGCAGCCATAAAGCAGAGAAGCTCGCGAAGGAGCGCCAGCAGATTATTGATGCCTATACGCTCATTGCCGCAGGTAAGGAACCGGATGATGATGGTGTGGTTCGGGTAAAGGTAATGGATTTTGTAGAACAGTCAGAAGAACTACTGGGGAAATCAATGACGAGGCAAGGGATTCGGAAACGGCTAACTAGGTTTGGTGATTTTACTATTGAACGGGGAATTGTTACTCCGTTCCGGGATGAAGAATATGATGATAATTGCAAAGAAAATTCTGACTAATACCCAAATGTAACTGTAACTTTTTTGTCTTATATATACATATAGTATCAGTAACAAAGTTACAGGATTAAAAGGTGTTACATCACTCTATATACGGATGGGGCAGTATAGCCCCCATCCTATAGAGATGACTAGACACTTTTAATCAAAAGCCAACAAAAAATGGTGAAAAGAGGTTAGATTGAGTGGAGTTTTTTGTTTCAATGCGAATTCCGACCGCAACCCAACAGGAACACAAGGTTGCCGTCGTGAATGGTAAGCCCAGATTTTATGAACCGGCAGAAGTGAAAGTCGCCCGCCAGAAGTATATGAGTTACCTGAGCAGCCATGCTCCGGAGAATCCCCTTGATGGCCCTGTTCGGCTGATGGTCAAATTTTGTTTTGCGGGCGGCAAGGGATGGAAGACCACCAAGCCCGATACCGACAACATGATTAAGATGATGAAGGACTGCATGACTAGGCTCGGCTACTGGCATGATGATGCCCAGGTCTGCAGTGAGATTGTGGAAAAGTTCTACGATGCGCATGAGGGCATCTATGTAAGGCTTGAAAAGCTGTAAGCAGTATCAGGAGGAAAAGACTATGAAACTTGAAGTGTGTAAACCGGAAAAGACTTTTGAAGCTCAGCTGGACCATTGTGGTAAAGAATTTGAGGAACTTATACAGGCGCTGGCCATCTATCGTAATGAACCAACACAGAAACATCGTGCCGAAGTGCTTTTTGAAGCGCTGGACTGCATCACCTGTTTGTGGACATTCATCTTTATGATTTTCAGTCGGGCCGAGATTGATGCGGGGATTAATGTCGTGAACTGCAAGAACTATGTCCGCGGGTACTTGATGACGCCGGATGACTATGACATAGGCGCAGCATCTGGGAGAACCTCAGATATCCTTGAAGGAGCTGAAGCAAGATGAGCAGTTTTGCGAGGGCGAGAGCACGCAAGGAGAAAAAAGCACGAAATAAAGGGTATGCTCGCGGTGAGAAGGTAAGCTCCAGTATAAATCGTAATGTTTATCGGTCTTACGTTGAACAGCTGAAGGCAGAAGAACTCCATCGGAAGGAAGTTATCGCAAACCTTTGGATAATCTTTCAGTACACCATGATTGAGAGATACCGCTTCGGAGCACAGCGCTTGACCAGACTACGTAATAAGACATGGGGCGAGTTTGAAGCGATTATGGCTGGTAATGTTAATGTGCGGGAAATAGACCAGTTTCTGCGAAATGATGTGGAATTCTCCTGCGGACTCAGTGCAGTAGATAAAAATACCAGTCGTTGGAAACAGATAGAAGACCAGGCTATCCGTGAATTATCGGCGGCTTTCCTTATGGCGCTCCTGGATGAATTTTACATAAAAGCAAAGGGATTGGAAAATATCTGCCATTATGCTTTTGATCTGAACTATAAGCTGTTGGCCGGAGAAATAAGCTATAAAGACATGGAAAAACGGATAATAAAAGTGATGTCCAGAAAGATTCCTGAGAAAAGAGTTTTATCGGAGGTAGCTATGTGACTGATGAGGAACTGGAGGCCCTGCCACTTTTAGATTGTCCGTCCTGCGACTCGCATAATACGAGCGTAAGGCGGGCATCTAATGATTGGTGGCTGGTGGGGTGCTTAGATTGCTGGAACAAAAAGCAGTGTACACGAGAATATGTCGTTGAACAGGTTAGAGATTGTAGAGCATTGGTCGGCGGTGCTGGCAGGCATTTTGTCCTGCCTGCCGGCATGCATAATCTTAGTAGTTTGGGCGCGGATTAATAGGAGGGCTAACAATGGCAGAGAATAAAGTTTGGAAAAGCATATCCGTAAATATCATGGATGAAGTCGCAGCACTTAAAGGAAAAGAGCTAAATGAACCGTTCATGATTGAGTCCAACGTGCACAAAGTAGCTAAGCGTGTGCGGTTCACTGAAAACGGTATGGAGTATTTCGACGAAATGTGCAACAAGTGGTACCGGACGGATGGATTTTTAAAAGAAATTTTGACAGGACAGGCGGTTGAGATTGATGAATGATTTTTATTTCGGTGGGTAACGTAATTAAACGAAATGAGTTAAAAATTTAATTCGATTTGTTGAGTTAAAAAGGGGCAGGCAACATGATTAAAAGACTGTTATGGAGGGTTCAGCCTATGCGGCATATAGCAAAGCGCGACCAACGCCACCGGGAAATGCAGCAGCGTGAGGATGCATTCCGAAAATTTTTGGAGTCTGAGAAAAAGAAGTTGGCTGAACAGCGAAAGAAGGGCTAAGAATGGCAATTAACGCATTAGGGCAGGTCAATATGAGCGGCGGAACGCCAGTTCGTAAGATGGAAAATGAACGCCGCGGGAGCATGGTTTCCGAGTGTCATTCACGGCAGGCTACGCCGGAGGAGCTGGAGCGCTATTTCGGGGACAAACCGAGAGTGCTTTCCAGGGACGAATTGCGGGAACGACTGCATCCGCCCCAAAAGAAAACGACGATAGACGATGTTATTGCGGCCGCCCGTGGGGTTGACGAAAGAAAATATAAGGCCTTGAAGGCGGCAGTCATCATTATCGGCAAAGTGAACGGGTGGGAATAAAAATGCCCGCCAAAACAGGCGGGCAATGATTAGCTGTAATGACCTTTGCAGGCGGCTATGTAGATGGTGTTTTCGTCAAAGCGATATATGAGACGGTCTTTTTCGGTGAGCCGACGACTCCAATAGCCGGACAGCTCATAGCGCAGGGGCTCAGGTTTCCCCATGCCCTCATGACCGTTACGTTCAATGTCGCTAAGCAGGGCGTCGATTTTCTTGACAATCTTGCGGTCTTCGCGCATCCACGCCATGACATCCTTCCAGGCATTTTCGGAGAATTGTCTATTCATTGAGCAATTTCTCCCATTCGTCTGGTGTTTTGGTTACGGTCTTGCCGCCTTTCAGCTGGCTGATGCCTTCCATGATGTGCTGATAGTTCTTGTGGTTGCTGCGGACAAAGATATTTTCCATAAGGTTGTTGTAAGATTCAAGGCTCATCATGACAAGATTCTTCTCGTCCTTGCGGGTGACAAAGACGGTTTCCGCATCATCAGTGGCTCGGTCACAGTAGCTTTTCAGGTTATTGCGCAGGGTGGAATAATTTACGGCTAACATAAGAAAACACTCCCTTCTTAGGGATATTGTACAATATATTGAACAAAAAGAAAAGAGGCAGCAGCGTGAAAAATAACGAGCAGGACATTGTCAAAGGCATGAGTGAGGACCGTAAGCTGGCGGAAGATTATATCTTGAACTATACGAAGCATAAAAAAGACTATGAGCGCAAAAAAAGGGAATGGCTGGAACGGGGCCGCCCGCCGGTTGATATCAATGTTGGTGGTGGAAAAGGCAATCTGCCCGGGCACCCGGTGGAAGATATGGCCATAAAGTCAGCTGACTATGATACTGAACATCTTAGATATCTGTGGCTTAGGGCTGTAGAAATTGCACTTCGGACATTCGGGGAGCGCAAGAGAATCTTTATTAGCTGCCGGCAGGAGGCGGAGCGCCATAATATTGGTGGGCGTGGGCGGCATGGCTGGGTGGTTTACACTCAACGCAGATACGCAGAGGAAATCGAAAAAAGATTTATCAATGCTAATGGGTGGTTAGGAGAACGAACTATAAAAGCTTGGTGGCGCCAAATTTTGGACAGTATCGTAGAAATTCATCTGCGATTAAAATAAATTTAAAAAGGGCAGCACTTTTATAGACAAAAAACGTGGTATGCTATTACTGTGGAATTTATGAAATCCCCTAAGATATTTCAGTTCTCAGAAAGACCGTCTGTTATGGGCGGTCTTTTCTAATGCAGTTTGTTATGAAAGTGTGGTGATGATGTGATGAAATTGACTCCAAAACAGGCAGCGTTTGTCGATGCGTATATCGAGACGGGGAACGCCAGTGAAGCTGCAAGGCTTGCAGGATATAGCGAAAAGACTGCGTTTCGCAGTGGTCAACAAAATATGCAAAAATATGCAATTAAGCAAGCTATTGAAGCCAGACAGGCTGAAATCCGCTCAAAACGCACGGCTGATATTACCGAGGTCATGGAGTTCCTCACATCAGCACTGCGCGGTGAAGTTACGGATGAAAATATTGTTACGGAGGGCTGCGGCGATGGTATAAGTGAGGCTCGTATCATTGAAACACGGATTTCTTCAAGAGACCGACTCAACGCCGCCCAGCAACTCCTCAAGCGTTTCCCGCGTCAGATGGATGTGGCAGAACAGGAAGCCCGTATCAAGCGCCTGGCTTCGGAGCTGGAAAGCCTGGAGAAGGCGAACGGCGTGGAATCGGTACAGATTATTGATGATTTGAGGGAGGACGACATGGATGAGGAGACACAATAAAAGGCCGCGCTTAATAGCACAGCCTTTTGGTAAATGTGTTAGATGATCTTATCCTTTTGGCGGGAATGGATCGTGCCCATGAGAATCTTTTTGACTGATCTGCCCATTACGATTGTGAATGACTAATTCAGTGCCCTGATTTCGGGAAATTTCACGGGCCCTGTCAATAGCTTCACGTTTTGTGTTTGTAAGGGCGGTGGCGCGGCTATTGCCTTCGCCTTTGACAGCCCACCCATTTCCACGCGGAACAACATGCTGATTCGGCATAGTAATCACCTCCTTCCAATAGTCAATTATATCACTGGAGGAATTATAGTGCGGAAAGTGGTCAGTCTTTTTCAGTGGGAAATATACACCTATTTCTGGGGAACGGCAGTAAAAGAGCGGCGTACAGGTAAGTGGGTGGCAGCATTTTTGAGCCCAGAAGGGCAAGAAATCAATTTAGAGGAATTGAATGTTGAAATTCACGAAAATGGGATTGAGTTTATTGATGAAAGAGGAGGACGGCACAGATGACGACGATAAGGCTGAGTAATATTGTGGCCCGGTCATTTTGGGGCGTCCATCAAGACATCAAACAGTA